>CBEVZO010000501.1:0-3747 GCA_965554365.1 uncultured Anaerolineae bacterium | reverse complement strand
CCAACGGCGAGACGGACGATCTGTTTTGGGGCGGCCTGCTTGCGGGGGTGGTCAGCGCATTGGGGATCGGCTTCCTGACGCGCCACGAGAAAATGCGCGAGGATACCGCGATTGGCGTGGTCTTCGCGGCGATGTTCGCACTCGGTATCGCGATGATCTCGCGCATGGACAATTACGCGGGCGACCTGACACACATCCTGTTTGGGCAGATTCTCGGCGTGTCGGAAGACGATTTGCGGTTAATCGTGACGTTTGCGGTGATCGTGCTGGTGCTGGTCGTGCTGTTCTTCAAGGAATTCATGATTATCTCGTTCGATCCCACGCTGGCGAAGACGCTGCGCCTGCCCACCGAGTTGTTCCGCTTGCTGCTGCTGGTGCTGATCGCGGTGACGATTGTTGTATCGCTGCAAACGGTCGGCATCGCGCTGATGGTGGCGCTGCTGGTTACGCCCGCCGCCACTGCCAACTTGATAACCAATCGCCTGCTACCTATGATGCTGGTATCCGCGTTGATCGGTGCAGCGTCGAGCATTATCGGGTTCTACGTCTCGTTCCATCAGGATATCGCGACCGGCCCGGCGATTGTCCTCACGGCGACGGCGATTTTCGTGTTCGTGTTCGCGGAGCAGCAGATTGGGCACATGCTGACGCAGGTCGCGCAGCGCTTCAACCTCGCGTGGCCGGAGTGGGCGGCGCGGGTGATTCCGAACCCTGATTAGCGTGGATGATGTAAAACGGGAATAGGACACGGATACACACAGCTGAACACGGATTTTTCTTTTTGATCTGTGTTAATCTGCGTTTATCCGTGTCCCATTTGTTTTTTGATTTAGTCACCAACATCGACTATATCTTAGCGCACAGACTTCGGTTTTATCGGACGGATCACCGGGCGCGAGGTCTTCAATAGCACGGCCCACTGCCCATTGAGGTGCGCCACCACCGCGAAGTGAATGAACTGTACATACGCGGGCAGCAAACACACCGACGACGCCACCGCCGACACCGTGTGCGCCATGATTTGAAGCACAAACAGATACAGCATCAGCAGCCCGGTCTGGCTGCGCAGCCGCCACGCCTCGCTGAACGCCTCCGACACATTGATAAACGCGCGGAACTCGCCTGTCTCGGCAAAACGCGCGACACCGGTCATCACCAACGGCGCGCTGAGTACCATCCAGATGATCGCACTCGCGAAGAAGATCACCGCCAGCGAGAGTTTGCCCCGATCAATCGACCATGTCGCGTCTTCCAGCAACACCTTGACCAGATTCAGGTCTGCGAGCGCGCTCAGCCCCGCCGAGACGCCCAGGCCCACCAGAATAAACGCGGGCAGATAGTAGACCAACGTGCCCAGGAATACGATCAGTCCGCTGAGCATATCCTCGCCAAAGTTGTCCCATGCGGGGAGTTCGTCGTCGCGTTCATGCAGCACATCGCGGATGATGCGGAGTTGGTAGCCGAGCAGCAAAAAAATGGGCAGCAGCATGGCCGCAAACAGCGCCAGCACACCCCCGATCAGAGTTTTGACAAGCGCGCCATCACCGGAAAACGGATATTTGATGGCACGTGGTAAATCGATCACACTGGCCCCCTGCGTTGTGGACTAACCTTCGCGCTGTTGGGTTTCGCGTTCTTGATCACGGCCCAGCAGCAGTTCCTCCAAGCGGTAAATTTCGTCGTCTTCCAGGTCTTCGATCAGGCGCTCGACACGGTCGCGCCCGGCGCGCTTGGGCTTATTGAGACGGGCGCGGCTGGCGTGGTACGCCTCGGCGCGCCCGATGTTGAAGCCGCCGTGCCATACCGCGTAGGTCGTGGCGATAGCGCCCGCCATGAAAATAGCGACCAGCCCGATGATCTCACCGCCATTCATACGGGAGGCCGGTCCGGTAGTGGACACCAGAACAACGCCAATGACCGCAATCATTGCGCCCCAGATGGTCGCAGTGGTGATCAAACGTAGTATGTCGCGCATAATGTGTGTGGTCTCCTCAATGGTTGGTGGTTAGCGGTATGCGGCGCGCTGCGCTTCGGCTTCACGTTCGGCTAGCAGCGCTTCCAGCGCGTCGACATCGTCCTCATCCAGCGTATCAACCAGCCGCGCAAGCCGCCGCTGTTCGTACGGTACGCGCTTGGGTTTGCGGGCGACAGATGCGGCGTTTTCAGTGTCGCTCTCGCTATCAGACAGTTGGCCCCAGATGCCCATCGTGCTAATCATTGCTGTAATCGCCAGCGTGATCAACACTGTCAGCGTCACGCCCGCACTCGCGTCCGCGAAAGCGCTGGAAGGAATTGTGAATAGTCCGAGCATCAGCCCGGTGAGAAAGAACCAGATGATCAACGTGGCGTACACTTGCATTCTCTCGCGCATGAATCAATCCCCCTTACGACCGGCTGGCGCGGTGACGGTCGAGTTCTTCGTCACGGCTCAACAGCACGGTTTCCAGTTCATAAATCTCATCATCGTCCAGCCTATCGATCAGACGCTCGACACGGCTGGGGTTGCTGCGTTTGATCTTACCACGCTGCTGGGCGGTGTCCATTGTGTCACTGTGCCAGATCGCGCGCGTGCTACTATTGACGGCAACGGTCAGCACCATGAAAATGGCCAATAAGATCAGCGCGTCGATAAGGTCAAGCTCCGCCCCGGTGATGATCAGCGCAACGGCAATAATCGAAATGATCAGCGTAAACGCGCTCCAAATGATCGCCGTTCCGCTCAAGCGCGTGCGTCCAGTCATAATGTTTTCCCCGGCCCAGGCCGACTATGCTTAATAGCTTTCGATAATCTGCGCGCCCGTTTGCCCGATCAAGTGCCCGGAAACCACCCATAGGTAAAACGCCGCCAGCGGTACACCCACGCACGTAATCAGACTGATCGTGAGCAGCACAGAGGCTACCAGCGCCAGCGCCAATAGGTACAGCCACAGCAACACCAACACCCCCATATTGGCACGCGCGTCCGCCCACAGGTCGCGCACATAGATGAATGCGGAGAAATTGCCCGTTTCGCCGTAGCGGATCAGGCCCATCGTATAGAGGGCAGTGGTGACCAGAATAAATGGGATCAGAAATCCGCTGAGGCATAGGGTCAGGCACATGAACAGCATGACCCCCAGGTCGGATTCGCCTAACAGCCCGCCCATCGCGGCGAGACAGCAGCCGAACAGCGTCAGCGGCAGGTTGTAGACCACCAGTGCGACGAAGGCCATCAGCCCATCGGTGATCACCTGCCCGATATCTCCCGCACCGGGCAGCGGGCGTTTCTTGCCCCGCATAACCTGCCGCGCCACATACACCTGATAGCCCAGTGGGATGAACGGCAGGAGCATCCCTAACACCCCCACCAGCATGACTAACGCGCCAATGACGATTTTTACCGGCCAATCGTCGTCATCGAACGGGAAACTAATCGCGCGCATCATATCCATTGGGCTTGCTCCTCGGCGGCATGTGCAGGGTCATCACTGTTGAGCCAGTAGCGGTTAGCAAAACATCCGGGCTATGTTGTGCGCTTGTCCGCAAGGCAGAGCCATCGTTTGAAATGTAGTTTTTGCTCACTGCTGATCGCTAATGGCTAATGGCTGCTTGCTTAAGTATACGCCAGATGGCCCGGCTACGTTGCAGGATTAGCGCAATCGGCCAATAGCGGGCGCTTGTGCGTAATGGGGCTCCCTCTAACATTTTTTGTAGTGGGCATAGATTACGCCTCCGGACGTTGAAATCAGTAGGTTATGTAACCAGTGA
>CBEVZO010000500.1:0-3752 GCA_965554365.1 uncultured Anaerolineae bacterium | reverse complement strand
TTCCTGGCGGGGCGGCATGATGTCGCGCATTTTCTGCTGAGTGATTGCCTGCGGCTGGACTCCAACCACGCGAATGCACGCAAGCTGATGGTGGTGGTCGAGGGGCGCTTGCAGATACAGCAGCGCACGCATGTGATCACACGTCCGCAGGCCGACCGGCCACTCGTGCCGCGACCGTTCGAGTGGGTTGATATTCCGGTGGGCATGGTAACATTGGAAGATGCGAGCAAGCGCTACGATCCGCCCGGTACAACGGGTGGGCGCTATCGTGTTCCGACTTTTGTGATCGCCAAATATCTGGTCACGAATGCGCAGTTCAACGTGTCTGAGGATGCGGCAGATGGATATCGTGAGCCGAAGTGGTGGGATTTTTCGGATCACGCGCAGGCGTGGCGCGCCAAGTACGACCAGACGAAAGGGTCGGCGTTCCTCGGCGATGATCTGCCCTGCACGCATGTGTGTTGGTATGAGGCGCTAGCGTATTGCCGGTGGCTGAGCGCGAAAACCGGGCATGTGATCACCTTGCCCAATGAACAGCAGTGGCAACATGCGGCGCAGGGGGATGATGGGCGTCCGTATCCCTGGGGCAACGACCCGGCGACGGAGCAGTTGGGCAATTTCGGTGAGTATGTGGGACAGACCAGCGCGGTGACGCTGTATCCAGCAGGCGCGAGTCCGTATGGCGTGCTGGACATGGCGGGCAACGTGTGGGAGTGGTGTCTGACCGCGTGGAGTACGGATAGCACGAACGTGCGGGGTAATGCGTTACGTGTGTTGCGGGGCGGCTCGTGGGACATGGAACCAGACTTCGCGCAGGTCACGTCGCGGATCGGGTCTAACCCGCGCCTCCGGTACAACAGTGTAGGGTTCCGTCTGGCGTGTGGGCGTCGTCCAACCTCGAAGGTGTTCTAGAGCGTGTATCGAAGGCGGTTGAAAAGCTTTACCTCACCCCCGCGCGACACGTCGCGTCCCACGCGGCGAATTGTGTTGCAAAGCCGGTTGGGTTGGGTGTGGGCGACTCTATGCGCCGCCCTGTTGGTTAAAGGATGAAGCCTAGTCGGCGTCGTCTTCTTCGACTTCGCCGCCGCCCTCTACTTCACCGCCACCTTCAACTTCGCCGCCACCGTCCATGTCATCATCGTCATCATCATTGCCCTGGCCTGGACGAGGGAAGGGGGAATTGCCATTACCGTCAATGCGCGTGCCTTCGAGCCGCGCGACTGCACCCTCGCCGATGCCGTTTTCGAGATCGTTGTCGATCAGGATGAACAGGGTCGCCGTATCGAACTTGGCGGGAGTTTCGGGTTCGTCTTTGGCGTCAGTATCGAACGTGAATATGGCTTCAATGGTGGCGGTGTAGGTGAGCGTGTCGCTGCCGGGATCGTACTCTGGTGCTTTGAGCGTGAGGTCCAGGGACAGATCGCCGGTTTCCAGCACAGCGGTAGCTTCGAGATCGGTCATCACGGCCCAGTCCAGTGCGAGCGCCAGCGTCGGGTAGAGGCCGGCCAGCCGGTTTGGACTGTGGAACATATACGGGGTGTTGTCCGGCACACCTTCGAGCGTCAGAAGGAAGGTTCCGTCGCCGTTGTCGGCAAACTCGCCGGATAGGACGCTCTGGACCAGTACGCCGGTGAAAGCGTTATCGGCACTGACGACGACGGCGCGTCCAAATAGGGCGTGCATAAACATGGCGGGTACAAACAGACTGACGATAAACAACAGAATAAGAGGGCGTGTGAGTTTCATTGCTAGCTCCTGGTGAAGTATTTCCCCGCCGATCATGCGTTATATCTATTATGTCACAAAAATGAGGGCGATCGGTTGGATCGCCCTCATTTTTTAACAGTAACCTTACATTCACCTGACGTTTGTGCGCTACGCCAGCGCCTCGTGGATCAGGTTGGCGGCGTGTTGCAGCGCGTCGTCGAGCTTGTCGGGGTCTTTACCGCCCGCCTGCGCCATGTCGGGACGCCCACCCCCGCCTCCGCCGACGATCTTGGCGGCTGCGCGGATGATGTTACCCGCATGGACACGCTTTTTCAGGTCTGGGGTGGCGGCTGCGATCAACTGCGGCTTGCCGGACTCGGCGACCATGCCCAGCACGACTACGCCGGAGTCTACTTTGTCGCGGAACCAGTCGGTCATTTCGCGCAGGGTATCGCTGGCGGTCGGGCTGACCTGGGCCACGAGAACACTCACGCCGCCCACTTCCTCGGTCTGCCGCAGCAAGTCCTCAAATTCTAGGCGGGCGACACGGCGGCGCAGCGTGTTGTTTTCTTGCTGCTGGGCTTTCAGATCGTCCTGCAACGCGGTTACGCGGTCACCGAGGGCGTCGGGCGTCGTGCCAAGCTGGGCGGCGGTGCGCTGGACTTGCTGTATCCGGCGGCGGATGTAGGTTTCGGCGGCGCGCCCGGTGAGGGCTTCGATGCGGCGAATGCCCTGTGCCACGCTGCCCTCGGATGTGAAGACGAATGTGCCGATCACACCGGTCGAGTTGACATGGTTGCCACCGCAGAGTTCGTAGCTGTAGCGGTCGTTGTTGCTCTGCCAGATGTTGATCGTGCGTACGTCTTCGCCGTATTTTTCGCCAAAGAGCGCCATCGCACCCTGTGCGCGGGCCTCGTCGAGCGTGGTTTCCTCGGCGGTGACGGGCATGTTCGCCAGGATCGCGGCGTTGATGCGCTGCGCGATCTGGTCGAGTTCGTCGGGGTTGACGGCGTTGTCGTGGCTGAAGTCGAAGCGCAGACGATCCGGCGCGACGAGCGAGCCGCGCTGCTGGACGTGCGTGCCCAGGACGGCGCGAAGCTGCGCGTGGAGCAGGTGCGTCGCGGTGTGGTTGCGCTGAATATCCAGGCGGCGATGGGGGTCGATGGCGATGGTGCAGTTGGCTCCGGGGGCGGGTTGGCCCTCGACCACTTCGCCGAGATGCACGATCAAGCCGCCGATGGGTTGCTGCGCGTCTTCGATGTCGATGGTCCAGCCGTCGCCCTCGATCACGCCGGTGTCGCTGACCTGACCGCCAGCCTCGACGTAAAACGGCGTGGTATCTAGGACGACCTCCACTTTGTCGCCGACCTGCGCGGAATCGACCAGCTCGCCGTTGTGCAGGATCGCCAGCACGCGCGCGTCGCTGCTCAACGGGCCGTATTGCGCTTGCTGCACGCCGTCGTCAATTAGACCGTCGTTGCGCAGCGTCTTGAGCGCCGCGAGGTAAGCCTCGCCCATGTCGATTGCGCTGAATGCGCCGCCGTCCTGGCCCCGGCTGATCGTTTCGTGTGCGCGTTGTGCCGCGCGGAACCCGATCTCATCGACCGTGAAGCCGCGTTCTTTGCAGATGTCGCGCGTGATTTCCAGCGGCAGCCCCTTTTCGGAGTGCAGACGGAAGACCTGGTCGCCAGGGAGCGCGCCCGCCATGAGCACCTCGTCGCGCGTGTCGCTGTCAGCAGGCAGGGCCTCGATAAAGTCGCTGAGCTTGACATCCGTACCGATGAGCGTGACCATGCGGTCTAACGCGGTTTCGGCTCCAGAAGAAGCCAGCGCCGCGTCGATCTGTTCGATCTGCGCATTGATGGGATGATCACTGGCTGGCGCGGGGGCGTCCTCCTGCTCTTTGTCTGCCCCTTTGAATAAAGGAGCCATGATCTCGCGCAGCACGTCCTGCACCTGCACGGCGAGGTTGTCGAGCATCTCGTCGAGTTCGGTCAGGGCACGGTCCATTGCGCGGCGGAAGCGCACTTCTTCGTTGGTGATGG
>CBEVZO010000499.1:0-3755 GCA_965554365.1 uncultured Anaerolineae bacterium | reverse complement strand
AAGAACTTTTATCCTGTGTCCCCGCCCCTAACAACACTTGAGCGGGAGACTACCCGCTGGCTACCCTGCTGTTTAATGCGTCGATCTTTTGCTTCTCGCTGGTCATGACCATGCCCTACGTCTTTCTGCCGGGCAGTTTTATCGTGTCGCTCCTGTCGCGCTTCATTTTTGTGGCGCTGGGATTATTCTTCATTGCGGGCACGGCAGTGATCTATGCGAAGCCGACATTACGTACGTCGCTGCCGGTGTGGTATGCGCAGTTGATGGTCGATGCGTCTCCGCAGGAGCAACGCCACCTCGGATGGGCGTGGCTGCGACTCCCGCGCCGGTTGCGCTGGCGACTGAACGGCGATCAGCACGCGTTTCATGTGTGGGCGGACATGGTGCGGCTCACGTCGGTCTATGGCGCGTATGACAAGGATAGTCCCTGGCACAAGTGGACGTAAAAAGCAGCGATCAGCTATCAGCAAAAACCAGAGGGGGCGTGTCGCACATAATGCCCCCTTTTGATTCTTGTCACGCCTCCGCGCTGATTCATTCCGCGCGGTGATAGGTATCCACCAACGACTGCACGCGCAGCGTATCCTGTACTGCGTCTGCATCCAACGGCACAGGAGATGTGATCTGTACCGTCTTGGGCTGCCCCGGATACAGGTGGAAGAAGCCATCGTCATACCGCGCGGCCTCGTCGGGCAGTTCCAGCCATACATACAGCGCCGGAACGTCAGACTCCAATGTCACATCGACGGTATGCGCGTTTACTGCGCGCGTTGTTACCTGGATCGCGGGTTGGGGCAGCGCCAGATGCTTGGGGCGGACCAGCAATACCAGATTCCCCGAGACAACGCCCGCGTCGGGGTGCAGTTCCAGCCACAGCAGCAGGTTGCGCGCCGTGTGTTCTGCCACATGCGCCGAGAGGTCGAGCGTGTCGATCGCCGTGTTCTGACGCGGAGCCACTGTCACCGGGATGTCATCGCCCGCGATCCGCGTGCCGTCCACTGTCGTCAGGGTCCAGCGCAGTGTGCCTTCTACCGCGTCGGCTAGATCGCTCGTGACGTGCAGCGCGACGGTGTGCTGCTCGGTATCTTCGACGCCGGTTACCAGCACGGGCGCGAAGAAGCGGCGCGCCATGTATTGCAGCGCTTTCCAGCGCCCCACATGATCGATTGAGGACCAGCTTGGTCCGGGCCAGCAGTCGTTGAGTTGCCAGTAGAGCGCGCCCATATTTTGCGGCATACTGCGCCGCCAGTGTTCGACCGCGATCTTGATCGCCAAACCCTGTAGCATCTGGCTCAGCCACAACAGCGCCTCAAACGAGGTCGGCAGCCGGAACCAGTCCAGCATGTAGTGGATGATCGTGCTGTTGCCGATGCCGCTGCGCTGGTGATATTCCATCACGTAGCTGGTGATATTGCGATCTTCCGGTAGCGTGTAGGTGTATGTCGTGCGCGGTTCAGGGAACGACTGCATCCCGAATTCGCTCACGAAGCGGTGTCCGGCGGTGCGATACCACTCCAGCGGTTCCTTACCATGCCACACTTGCCACAGATGCGTATCGCCGCACGCGGGATTCAACCAGTAGGAGCGATCACCGCAAGGGCTATGCGGGCTGCCCGGCCAATAATCGCGCTGCGGATCGTGTTTGGCGACCACATCGCGCAGCAGCGTATCAAACAGCTTACCGTAATCCTTCCAACTCATCGTGAACGCGGTCCACTCGTTGCCGACGAGGCCCTGCTCAAGCTCGTTGTTGCCGCACCACAATGCCATACATGCGTGGTGACGGATGCGCTGCACGTTGTCTGCTGCTTCTTCCACAACGTTCGCCATGAACTCCGCGTCATGCGCGGGATACAAACCGCACGCGAACATGAAATCTTGCCACACGCAGATGCCGTACTCGTCGCAGAGTTCGTAGAACACGTCGGCTTCGTAGATGCCGCCGCCCCAGACGCGCAGCATGTTCATGTGGGCGTCTGCTGTAGACACGATCAGGTCTTTGTAGTTGGCGGACGTAAGGCGCGGCGCGAAAGTATCAGCGGGAATCCAGTTCGCGCCTTTGGCGAAGAACGGCACGCCGTTCACGACAAACTGGAACGTTTCGCCCCATTCGTCTGCATGACGATCCAGCACCAGGGTGCGTAGCCCGATGCGTTTGGTCACGGTATCCACGACCTGCCCCTCGGCGTTGTGCAGCTCCACCGTGACCGTGTACAGCGGTTGGTCGCCCATGCCGTTGGGCCACCAGAGTTCCGGCTGCTCGATCAGCACCTCCACCACCGTTTGATCTGCGTCCAGCGTGACGGGCACGGATGTCGCTACCGTGTCACCTTCGCGCGTGACGGTGACCGTCGCAGTGACGGGGGAGGGGGCGATCTGTTCGGCGCTGAGACGCAAGGAAAGCTGCACCGCGTCTGCATTGGGATCTACACCGTGTTCCTGCACGATCAGGGCGTCGGTCAGGCGCGCGGTGTTGTAGGCGACCAGTTCGATGTCGCGCCAGATGCCGCTGGTTACAAGTATGGGGCCCCAGTCCCAGCCAAAATTGCACGGTTCCTTGCGCAGCCACGCGCCGCTGTTGATACGGTGTGTGCCGATGCTCCAGGCGTACATGACCCCCTTCTCGTCTTCCTGCTGACGCAGGTAGGGCATGGGCGCGGCAAAGTGGATCGCGATGTGATTCTTGCCCACGACAAGGTGCGCCTGCACATCGAACTCGTAGGTACGGAACATATTGTCGGTCCGCGCGACCTCGTGTCCGTTGACGGTGATCGTTGCGAGCGTATCCAGGCCATGACACCGTAGCAGGACGCGGTCATGCGCCAGGATGTCGGGCGTCACCTCGAAGGTGCGTTCATACGTCCAATCCGTCTCGCCGATCCAGAATTGTTGCGCTTCCTGATCGCGGAAAAACGGATCGGAGAGGCGCTCACTGCGCAGCAAATCCATATGCACGCAGCCGGGAACCTGCGCGGGAAGCACCTCGGCTTCGCCCGCCTGCGTCAGCGACCATGCGCCACTTAAAGTTACTGTTTTCAAGATAGGCTCCTGTCTGCGCCAAGCGCACAGACTACCACGCGATTTCTGTCCCAGTATAGTGTAGGAATTTGCCCGTGTCCGCCAATGTAAGATTGTCGATCACCTGCAAGATACCAGTGACGGATTCCTCCGGCGTGATCCAAGCGTTCGGGCCGCCCATGTCGGTCTTCACCCAGCCGGGATCGAGGACAATCGTCATAACGCCGAACGCAGCGATATCCATGCTCAAGTTCTTGGTGTGCATGTTCAACGCCGCTTTGCTGGCGGTGTAGCTGTACATGCCGCCCTTGTCACGGGTGCCTATTGAGGAGATGCCTGTCGAGATGTTGACGATTTTCTTGTCTGTGCCCGCTTTGAGAAGATCAAGATACTGCTGCGCCATCAGGATCGGACCGGCGGCGTTAACTTTGTAGTTGGCGAGCAGGGTGTCGTGGGTGATCGTCCCTAGTGGTTCCATCCCGCCCGAAAGTCCTGCGTTATTGATCAGCACGTCCAGCGCGCCGGTGGTCTGACGCACGATGTCATAACTCGCGGCAATGCTTGCCGGATCGCTCACGTCCAGCGGAACGAGCGTCAAGCGCGCGCCGTATTGCTGCTGCCACTGCTGAAGTTCAATTGCCGTCTGGGGTTGACGACATGTCGCGATGACGTGGGCTTCGCGCGCGAGAAGTTGCCGTGTCATTTCCAGACCAATGCCGCGATTGGCTCCGGTAATC
>CBEVZO010000498.1:0-3771 GCA_965554365.1 uncultured Anaerolineae bacterium | reverse complement strand
GATCACGATGCGCAAGCTGCGCCAGTTCCAGGATTTTGGGCACGAAGTCACATTTTTGATCGGCACGTTCACCAGTTTGATCGGTGATCCCTCGGATGTGGACCAGGCGCGCGAACAACTCACGCCGGAACAGGTCGAGGAGAACGCGCAGACGTACCAGGCGCAGGCATTCAAGATTCTGGACCCGGAAAAGACGTTGGTGCGTCGCAACGACGAATGGCTGGGGCCGTTGGATTTCCGCGATATCATCCGGCTGGCGCAGAACTTCACTGTACAGCAGTTTCTCACGCGCGAGAATTTCGCGCGGCGTATAGACGAGGAGCAGCCGATCTTCCTGCACGAACTGTTCTACTCGCTGATGCAGGCCTATGATGCGTGCGCGATGGAGTCGGATGTGCAGGTCGGCGGGCAGGATCAGTTGTTCAACATCCTGGTGGCGGGGCGCAAGTTGCAGACCGCGCTCGGACAGCCGCCGTTGATCGCCGTGATTATGGGCGAGAGCTTGCCGGGGACCGATGGCGTAGTCAAGATGAGCAAGAGCCTGGGCAACGATATCCCGCTGATGACGACGGCGGAGGATATGTACGGCAAGGTGATGAGCGTGCCGGATACGGCTATGCCGATCTTCCACAAGCTGCTATACGGTTACACGGCGGCACAGATCAAGGAACTCGACGCGCAGCTTGCCGCTGATCCGATGGGCGCGAAGAAGGCGTTGGCGCTCCGCGTGGTCACCGAATACTACGGGACCGAGGGCGCGCAGCAAGGTGAGAAGCACTTTGCTACGGTGATCCAGGGGCAGGGCGTGCCGGACGATATGCCAATCTTTGCGATTGGCGCATCTACGCGTGTGATCGACATTTTGGCGGACGCGGGGCTGACCTCTAGCAAGGGCGACGCCAAGCGCCAGATCAAGGGCGGCGGCGTGAAGTTGGACGGCGCGAAGGTCGAAACGCTGGATGCGGAGATCGCGCTGGACGCGCTGCCGGTGGTGTTGCAGGTCGGCAAGCGAAAGTTTGTGCGCGTCGTCGCGGAATAATAGGTGTTTAGGGGCGCTGTTCTACTGCGCCCAATGCGACAACATTCTGCGTCGGGCGCGGCAGAGCAGTCGGGCGCGGCAGAGCAGTCGGGCGCGGCAGAGCAGCGCCCCTACGAAAAACTAAAAAAACGAAACAGGGCGATCTGTTACATTGGCAGATCGCCCTGTGGTATTTTGCAACGGATGCAGTCCTTACTATTCGCGTTCCGGTTCAGGAGTTTCCTGAGTTTGCGCGGCATTGTCTGGCTCAGGCGATGCGTCGGACTGTGCTTCATCCGCCTGTTTCTTGGCGTCGCGTTCCCGGCGTTCATCGCGGTCGATCAACTGCTGCGCGCGCTGCTGGATTTCCTGGGCACGATACTGTGCGTGATGTTGCAGGTCTTCGGCGCGTGTTTGAATGTCGTCGCGGCTGTCGGTGAACCCCTGCCGGATGGCGACGATCCACGTGGCCGGATTCAGCAGCCGCAGCCGTCGATACCAGCGCACGGCCACACGACGCACTCCTGCCAGTGCATACGCCCCTTGACGGCGCACACCCGTGATCGAGTAGGTGGGCTTGTCGGGCAGGGCGGTCCACTCGATAATCATTGCGGCCCAGGTCAGGCCTCCACCAAAACCAACAAAGGCCACAATATCGCCGGGTTTGATACGCTCCTCATCCACTGCTTCTGCTAGCGCCAACGGGATCGACGCGGCGGATGTGTTGCCGTAGCGTTCCACATTGCTGTAGACGCGGTCGGCGGAGAGTTTGAGTGTCTTGGCGGCGTATTGGATGATGCGTGCGTTCGCCTGATGCGGGATCACAAGGTTGATATCGTCCGGCGTGAGGCCGACCAGTTCGAGCGCCTCGCGCACGCTCTCGCCGATGACTTTGGTCGCAAAACGGTACACGCCGCGCCCGTCCATGAAGATACGGTGCATCTGGTGTTCGCCGTCTTGCAGATATGTGTCGCGGCTGCTGACGGTGGGCAGCGTGAGCATATCCCACCCGGAGCCGTCCGAGCGCAGCACACTGCTCAGGACCCCGCCGGGGATGGTGCTGCCTTGCAGCACAACCGCGCCCGCGCCGTCACCGAACAGGATGCATGTCCCGCGATCCGACCAGTCGACGACACGGCTGAGCGTTTCGGCCCCGATGATCAGCGCCGTATTGATCGTGCCGGTCCGGATTTTGTTGGCGGCCATGTCCATCCCATAGACAAAGCCGGAGCAGGCTGCGCTGAGGTCGAACGCGCCCGCCTTGCTCGCGCCAAGATAATCCTGCACCATGCTGGCGGTGCTGGGGAAGGCGTGTTCGGGGGTGGCGGTGGCGACGATGATTAGATCGAGGTCGCTGGGCATGATGTCGGCCACGTCGAGCGCCTTTTGCGCGGCGCGAATGGCGAGACTGGTGGTGGTTTCGCGCGGCTCGGCGATGCGGCGTTCCTTGATCCCGGTGCGTGTGGTGATCCACTCATCGTTGGTATCCACAATCGCTTCGAGATCGCGATTCGATAGTACCTGTTCGGGCACTTCCATGCCCCAGCCGACCAGATGTGCGTAGCGTAGAGTACGCGGCTTCTGGTTGCCGAGTGCTCGCCCGCGCCACAGCCGGCGCGAGTGTCCGTTGTTGTTGTCGATCATGATGCGAACACCTCGACGTTGTTTACGTGACAGTGTAGGGGGCCGGATGGGGTTAGGGGTAGGGTTGCATCGATGCAAGGCCAACCTCACCCCCCGCCCCCCTCTCCCGCCAAGCCGGAGAGGGGGAGCAAACCTCGCGGTTGATCTCCGCCCCTCCGTGTGCGATTAAACGGATTAGTCCTCGTACTTGCTGAACATGAGGACGGCGTTGTGCCCACCGAAGCCGAACGAATTGCTCATGACGTGGTTGATTTTCGCGTCAACGCCCTGGTGGGGGGGTGTAGTCCAGATCGCAGTCCGGGTCCGGCTCGTGCAGATTGATCGTCGGCGGCACATACTGCTCTTGCAGCGCCTTGACCGCAAAGACGGCTTCCACGCTGCCCGCTGACCCCATCAGGTGACCGGTCATGGACTTGGTGGAGCTGATCTTGAGCTTATAGGCGTGGTCGCCAAAGACGGCTTTGAGTGCGCGGGTTTCGCTCACGTCGTTCAGCGGCGTGGAGGTCCCGTGCGCGTTGACGTATTCGATGTCGGAGGGCGTGATCCCGGCCTGCTGGATCGCCAGGCGCATGGCGTGTTGTGCGCCTTCGCCGTTTTCCATCGGTGCGGTGATATGATAGGCATCGCAAGTGCTGCCGTAGCCCGACAGTTCGCAATAGATATGTGCGCCGCGCGCTTTGGCGTGTTCGAGTTCCTCGATGATCAGGGCTGCTGCGCCTTCGCCGACCACGAAACCGTCGCGGCCCAACGAGAACGGGCGTGATGCAGTGGCGGGATCGTCGTTGCGGGTCGAAATTGCCGTCATGTTCGAGAAGCTGGCGATGGTCAGGCTGACCAGCGCAGCTTCGGTTGATCCCGTCACCATTGCCTTCGCCGCGCCACGCCGGATCATTTCGTAGGCTTCGCCGATGCTATTGTTGCCGGTGGCACACGCCGTCGCGATCGACATATTGGGGCCGCGCAGACCGAAGTCAATCGCGATCTTGCCTGAGGGACTGTCGGGCAGCATCATCGGCAGCAAGAGCGGACTTACGGTGCGGTGGCCTTCCCTTTGGAACTTGTTGACCCCGGCAAACAGTGATTCGAACCCGCCGATGCCCGTGCCCATT
>CBEVZO010000497.1:0-3778 GCA_965554365.1 uncultured Anaerolineae bacterium | reverse complement strand
GTTGCGCGTGGTCGTGACGACAGGTTCCAGTTCCGCGCGTTCCTGCGCATACGCGGCGACTTTCTCGTAGTCCATCACGATCTCAGGATCAGCGATCAGTTGTTCGAGTTCATCAAAGCGTGCCTCGATGCCCGTGAGTTTTTCGAGTAGGGTGTTGTCGGTCATAAGGTGTCTGTACCTTCACACAAAAGCCCCGGAGAGGGGGCTTCGCTGGCGGTCGTTTCCGGGAGTGGTGCGATTATACCATAGTTGCGCGCGGAGTTGGCGGGTGGATTTTGGACGGCCCAAACACCTTCAATCTATACGGGTAGATATTCTTGTCCCGTGCGGTATAATGAGACGCGGGTGTGCTGGCGCGGAACTTCCTGGCAGGATGTGGGTTATCTCTAACAGAGCTAATTTTCCGCCAGCATAAACCAGAGACGATCCCGTCCTGGGCGAGACGCTGCTAGCTGCGGCATCATGAGTGATGATGGCAGACTACCGGCGCTGCTGCATTAATATTGAGGAGACAAGTTTCAACTATGCGTATTCTAATTCTGGGTGGTGATGGCTATCTTGGATGGACCACCGCGATGTACTTCAGCCAGCGTGGTCATACCGTCGCAGTGGTGGACAACTTCAAACGGCGGTTGATGCATGCTGAACGCGGCACTGCCAGCTTAACACCGATCAGCTCGTTGCACGCGCGCGTGGACGCGTGGAAAGAAATCAGCGGCAAAGAGATCGAGATGTTTATCGGCGACATCAAGGACTGGTACTTCATCAGCCAGGTGATCCGCGACTATAAGCCAGAAGTGATCGTACACTACGGCGAGATTCCGAGCGCACCGTATTCCATGATTGACGTGCATCATGCGGTGGACGTGCATGAGAACAACGTCAATGGTACGCTCAACGTGCTGTGGGCCATGCACCAGTTCGCACCAGAAGCACACCTGATCAAGCTGGGCACAATGGGCGAGTACGGTACGCCAAACGTGGACATCCCCGAAGGCTATTTCGAAGTCGAGTTTCGCGGGCGCAAGGACGTGCTGCCGTTCCCCAAGCAGCCCGGTTCGTTCTACCACCTGACCAAAGTGCATGACAGCAACAACATCATGTTCGCTTGCAAGATTTGGGGGCTGCGCGCCACCGATCTGAATCAGGGTGTGGTGTACGGTATCGAAACCGACGAATCGAAGGACGACGAACGTCTGATCACGCGTTTCGACTACGATGAGTCGTTCGGCACGGCGCTTAACCGTTTCTGTGTGCAGGCTGTCGCAGGTGTGCCGCTGACGCTATTCGGCAAGGGCGATCAGACACGCGGCTACCTTAATATTCTCGACACGCTGCAATGCGTTGATATCACCGCGCACAACTCGCCCGCACCAGGCCGGATGCGTGTCTTTAACCAGTGGGTCGAGCGTTTCTCGGTCAAGGACCTGGCGCTGCATGTGAAGCAGGCCGCCGCGACGTTGGGCATCGATGTGACCATCGCGCACTACCGCAACCCGCGCGTCGAAGCCGAGCAGCACTACTACAACCCCGATCACAACGAACTCTATGATCTGGGACTGAAGCCGCATCTACTGGACGACACGCTGGTCGAGCAGGTACTCAAGCGTGTGGTGCAACATCAGGATCGTGTGGTGCGCGACTCAATTGTGCCGCGCATTACCTGGAAAGAGGGTGACACCGACGAGTACGTCGAGATCACCGAGGAATTCACCGGCGACGACGCATAACCTGCGGCGTGCCGAGTGTGCGATTCATACCGGGCCGGTGGGTTTCCGCTGACCCGGTTTTTGTTTGTGGAACCGCCGTTTGCCAAAACGTCGCGTGCGGATTAGGATCAATCCTTGTGCGCAGCTTGCCCAACGACCCGGCGAGTGAAATGG
Organism: uncultured Anaerolineae bacterium; assembly: GCA_965554365.1. Lineage (GTDB taxonomy): Bacteria > Chloroflexota > Anaerolineae > Aggregatilineales > Aggregatilineaceae > CAYRNY01. The sequence continues at coordinate 1,895 of CBEVZO010000497.1, read as the reverse complement.
GCAGATCGCCATGACTACCTTTGCGTATTCCATCACCTTTTTCTATACGCGCGATCCTAACAGTTATTTGGTCGAGATTCAGCGCTTCAACGAGCCGTTGATCGACCTGCCGATAACCGCTATAACGATAGTTTTGTCCGAATCTGACAGACGGCAATTAGAAACACGCCGAATCGCGTTTGATTCTTAGCGTGCGTCTGGTATAATGCCCCTGCACTTGTGAGTTCCGGAGACAGAGCCTAGATGGAGTCCAACAACGCCAATCTCGGTCCTGACATGGAGAATGAAGTGGGAAAACCCATGACTGATACCGAGCACACTACCCCCGATGTTCAGGAACAGGCTGAACAGCCGGTCGAAATACCCACCCCTGTTGATGAGTTGGCTGTAAGTGATGCACCACCTGTCGCTGAAGCGGACGTTGCGCCGGCTGACGCAGTCGAGGCCGAGTTTGACGACTTGGTTGAAGCTGAGGTTGTGGCCGAAGTCGAGGTCGAGGCCGAGTTTGACGACTCGGTTGAAGCTGAGGTTGTGGCCGAGGCTGAGGTCGAGATCGAGGCAGAAGCCCCGGTTGAAGCTGCACCAGAGGCCGAAGTTGAAGCCGAGTCTGACGACGTGGTTGAAGCTGCGGTTGATCTCGTGGCGGACGACGATGTGGTCGCGGCAGTTGATCTCGATAACGCGCTGGATGAGGATGATGACGGCGAAGAAGAAGAACTTGCGCCGGATGCACCCCCGTCACGCGTCAAACGCGGTGATATTGTGGACGGCATCGTACTCGAAACCAGTCCCACCGAAGTTCTGGTGGACCTGGGCGAGGATTTGACCGGCGTGATTGCCAGCCGCGAATTAGAGCGCATGGACCGCTCGGCACTAGAAGGGCTGCAACCTGGCAACCCTGTGGTGGCGTTTGTGCTCAAGGTGCGCGGAGCCAATGGGCAGCCAGTGCTGTCGTTGGCGCGTGCCGAAGAAGAGACAAACTGGCGCTTGGCCGAGGAACATTACGAGTCCAAGAGCGTCTACTTCAGCAAGGTCGCCGGTTACAACAAGGGCGGTCTGATTGTGCGCTTCGGCAAGGTGCGCGGGTTTGTGCCCGCCAGCCAGATCAGCCGTGAGCGTCAGCAGCGCGCTACCAACGGCAGCCCAGAAGAACGTTGGGGCAGCATGGTCGGCGAAGACGTCGCGGTGAAGGTCGTTGAGATCGACCGCGCGCGCAACCGCCTGATCCTGTCCGAACGTGCCGCCGCACGCGAATGGCGCGAGCGTCAGAAGTCGCGTTTGCTGGAAGAACTCGCGGTCGGCGAAATCCGTAAGGGCCGCGTGATCAGTCTGGCCGATTTTGGTGCGTTCGTAGACCTCGGCGGGGCCGATGGCCTGGTCCATCTGACCGAACTGTCCTGGCAGCACGTCACGCACCCGCGTGAAATCGTGCAGGTCGGACAGGAAGTCGAAGTCGAAGTGATCAGCGTGGACCCGGATCGCAAGCGGATCGGGCTGAGCATGAAGCAGCGCGAAGAAGACCCCTGGATGGCGGTCATCAAGGATTACGCGGTGGGGCAGTTGGTTCAGGCGTCGGTCACTAAGCTGACCAAGTTCGGCGCGTTTGCCCGGCTGGTGGATGCAGCGGAGATCGAAGGGCTGATCCACATTTCTGAGCTGGCCGATTACCGTGTGAGCCACCCGCGCGAAGTGGTGCTGGTTGGTGATGTGCTAACGCTGCGCATCGTCAAGATCGACGCGGAACGCCGCCGGTTGGGACTGTCGCTACGCCAGGTAGATTCGGCGAAGTTCATGGACCAGGACTGGAGTTTCCTCGACGAGGATGCCAGTGACGAGATCGTCAGCGACGAGCTTGTGGACGACTCAGGCGACGTTAGTGATGAGGTCATCAGCGA
>CBEVZO010000496.1:0-3784 GCA_965554365.1 uncultured Anaerolineae bacterium | reverse complement strand
AGTGGCGGCCTCGCGGATTCCGGTCGTGACTGGCGTCGGACACGAGATTGACTTCACGCTGGTAGACTTCGCCGCTGATCACCGTGCCCCCACCCCCTCCGCCGCTGCCGAGGTCGTGACACCAGACGGTGATATTTTGCGTACAGAATTACGGGACCGTTCTGCGCGTCTGGATGCCGCCATCGATGCGCAGATCAGCACGCGGCGCGCCGATATGGACGATCAGGGACGCTGGCTCGCACGGCTCTCACCGGAACACGCAATCCAGACAGCGCGCCAACGCGTCGATGATCTGCTCGCGCGCGGTGACCGGCGGCTCCATGAAACACTGCGGCGGCAACGCGACCAGCTAGCAGCGCAGGTCCGCGCGTTGGACGCGGCGAGTCCGGCAGCATTGCTCGCGCGAGGCTACGCGATTGTCACACGGACGGGAGATGGGAAGCGTATTACTAGCGCCCATGATGCCGCCGAGGGCACAACCGTGCAGATCGATCTGTACGACGGGCGACTGACGGCACGTATCAACGCGCGCGAGCTGGACGGCACTTCATAGGCACTTCATCAAACTCGATTACAATAAAGATGCGTGTTTTCGGTGGATGAACTGTGCCAAGACACCAAGACGCGTGTTTATAGTTTGTCCGGTTGCCGTTACAATATATGTACAAAATAAAGGCGTACACGATGGGTACAAGTAGGATGCACACGGACTGGCATCCCCCTCGACAGAGTAATAAATGGGATCAGCGATCCTGAGGACAACAGCATCATGACTAAAGACACACGCATCATTGCGGGACGTTATTCGCTCGAACAACTGATCGGGCGCGGCGGCATGGGCGACGTGTATCGCGGGACGGATACCGAAACTGGCGATGTCGTCGCGGTCAAACTGCTGCATTCGTCGATTGTCGAAGACAACCCCGATATTGTGGATCGCTTCCAGCGCGAAGGCGAGGCGCTGCGCCAATTAAACCACCCCAACATTGTCACCGTGCGCGAAGCAGTGGAAGATGAGGGTGAACACTTCCTGGTAATGGAATATATCAGCGGTGGGTCGCTGCGCGATCTGATCGACGAGGAAGCACGCCTGCCGATTGAAGCCGTCCTCAATGTGGCGCTCGATCTCGCGGACGCGCTGACCCGTGCGCACCGCCTGCACATCATCCACCGTGATATCAAGCCGGACAACGTGCTGCTCGCCGAAGACGGCACCCCGCGCCTGACCGATTTTGGTGTGGCCCACATGGGCGACCGCACACGCCTCACCCAGACCGGCTCGGTGATCGGCACGTATGCGTATCTCAGCCCGGAAGCATGCAACGGGCTGGAACTCGATGAGCGCGCCGATATTTGGTCCTTCGGGGTGATGGTGTTCGAGATGCTCACCGGGCGCGTTCCCTTCCACGCAGGCGGGACCGCCGCGATTCTCACCGCGATCCTGACCAAGCCCGCGCCAGATATCACCCGGCTGCGGCCCGATCTCCCGCCCGCGCTGGTAGACTTGATTTACAGAATGCTCGAAAAAGACCGCGAACGGCGCATCCCCAGTGTGCGGTTGGTCGGTGCAGAACTCGAAGCGATTATCCGCCAATTGGATACGCCGCTGCGTCAGAAAGTGCTGGAAGCGGGACACGAACCCACCGTCGGGTCGCGCTTTGTAACACCGCCTGACGACGAAGATACCCGCAGCAACGTCCCGGCGATGGAACGCAGCACGCCGCAGCACACGCACGGTTTTTCGCTGTATCCCGGTCAGGAAGCGCCCGCCGGTCAAACCCGCACCTCACCGTCCCCGTTCACCCCACCCGCCGGAAACACCGGCTACTACACACCGGGCGGATCGCCGATGACAACAGCGGAACTGGCAGCGGCGCAGGCCTTCACACGCAAATGGCAGCTCATCACGCTGATGGTGATCGTCACCGTGCTGGCGTGTTCGACCGTCGCGGTGCTGGCGTTGATTCTAGGGCCTACGGATGAGGGCGGCGACGAGACCGATCAGGCCATCGACACGTCGATCACCGTGCCGCCAGTCGAACCGAACGAGTCTATGGTGCTGGTCGCAGAACTGGAAGCGCTGGACGAGGAAGATCGCAGCATCACGCGCTATATCCGCGACGATCTGACCCACACGATTGAGCAGGGTGTAACCTTCTCCAACGTGCGTATCCGCGCATACCCGGCGACCATCGCCTCGCAGCAGCAAGCCGAACAAATCGCGGAAACCTACGGCGCGGCAGTGGTCGTGTGGGGCAGCTACACAGACGTGGCTATCGACGTGCGCGTGAGCGTCGGCACATCGACCAGCTTCCCCGCTACGTCCTTGCCACTGGACACGATCCAGCAAAGCGCCAACGTGCGCGTCACCATGACCGACGCGCGCAATGAATCCATCGCGCCGCAAGTGTTGGGCGCGCTGGGCGCGGTCCAGGGCGGAACCGGCGATATCTACGCCATTATGCGTACGATGGCTACGTTGGACGCCATTGACGTAGCAGCGGCAGAGGTCACTGGCGCTACCGTCGCAGCCTACACGCAGCATTACTTTGAAATCTACACTACCGACACCAACCAGGCGTTAGAGGCCATCGATCAGGCGATTGACGAAGATGTGTCGAACCCGCTCTCCCACACACTGCGTAGTCTGGCGCTGCACCGCCTGGGACGGATCGACGAGGCGCACCAGGCCGCTGAGACTGCTGCACGGCTCGCAGGGCCAAACTGGACCGTCCCGCTGGTGTTGATGAGCAGCAGCGTGGACGATCCGAACGAGCAACTGGCGTATCTCTCACAGGTCATAAGCCTGCGCCCTGATGACTGGTACACGCTCACGTCGCGCGGCGCACTGTACTACATCTACGGTGAAACAGAGCTGGCCCGCGCCGACCTCGACGCCGCCATTGCGCTTGAACCGGACTCGAATTTCCCCTATACCTTCGCGGCCTTGATCGCCATGAGTTACGGACGTTTCGAGGAGGCTACCGGGTATATCCGCATCATCGTGCAGGAGTATCCCGATCCCGACCTTTACGCGCGCGCCATAGATGCCACTGTCGGGGAACAAGACATCTTCAGTGACGCCGTTTCTGCGTTCGTGAATCTGATCCTGGGACGCTATGTCGAATCAGCCGCGAGCGCCAACGCGGCCCTGGCCGCCACCGGTCCCGTGCCCGACCTGCTAACCATTGTGGGGCTGGACTATTGCAACATGGAGAACTACGCGGAAGCCGAAGCCGCCTATGATTGGGCACTCAACGTCGCGGGGCGGCTGGGGATGCCGCAGGAACAACTGACGTTCACCCGGCTGCTACGTGTAGACGTGCTGCTGAAACAGGGTAAGACCAGCGCCGCCGCCCAGGATGTCGCGTTTGTCAGCATGGCGGGCGCGAATCCCGCGCTGGTGGAGCGCTTCCATTCCGGCGAAATCGGCTGCGAGAACTTCTTCGGGGCCGCCGCGATGCTGACCTCTGGCCCGACCACCGAGTTCGAGATGGTGATCGACCCCAACGCGGTAGACTCGCTCACCCCGCCGGAAGCCGACACCCCGAATGATCTGACCGCAGATATCGCGCCAGTTGCACCCGACGAGACCATGGTGCTGGTCGCGGAAATCGAGAATGTGGGTAGTGCGGGGCCGCACGAACGCGACGTGGCCCGCTTCATCGCGGATGATCTGCGCGAAACCCTGGAAGACGCCGCGCCGTTCTCCAATATCGCGATCCGACAGTATCCGGGCATCATCACCAGCGACGAGGAAGCCCGCGCCATCGCCGAGCAAGTT
>CBEVZO010000495.1:0-3784 GCA_965554365.1 uncultured Anaerolineae bacterium | reverse complement strand
CCTGAAACGCCCAAACCAAGCAACATCCGCCCGCCGGAAAGCTGGTCGAGCGTCATGGCGGACATGGCCGTCATCGCCGGCGTGCGCGCGGGAATCTGCATGATCGCCGTGCCGAGTTTGATCTGTTCCGTTTGCGCGCCGATCCACGCCAGCGGGGTGATGGCATCCGAACCCCACGCTTCGGCGGTCCATACGGCATGCACACCGAGCCGGTCGGCCTCCTGTACAAGGTCCAGCGGTAGCTTCATTTTCGCGTCCGAATAGCCGAGGTTGATGCCGAGTCGCATGGCTGAGTCCTTTCATGTCCCAATCAACAGAAGTTCGCGCGACGTGCGTTTTGAGAGTACGTACTGCTGCGGCTGGTCGATCACGGTGATGTGTGGTTTGTAGGCGCGCAGCAGATCGATCAGGTTATCACGCGAAGGGATACCGTCCGCGCGGTAGGACACCACGAGAATGCTGTCACGATAGCGCGCGAACACCGCATCGAATGCAGCGTGGATGCGACGCGGATCGGTCCAGGGCGCGGCGTGCGGGATCATGCGGCGGTGCTTCGAGCCGTAATCGACGCGCTCCGGCCACGCGGCATAGTCCGCCAGCCCCGCGAGGAAATGGTAAAAACCGTGATAGTCCACACGGCTCCCGCGTGCGCTGATGTACGGCGGATCGATGTACACAAGATCGACACCGATCGGGGCGTCGAGCGCGTCCCCACAGATCGCCTCGTTCGCGCGTCCGTTGTCGAAGATGGCGCGGTTGGCTTGCTCCACGAACGCGCAGAAATGTGTCTCAAACGGCGTGTCCCACGTTTTCTTGTTGCCGAACGAACGCTGCACGTCCGCCTGCCGCAGATACAGGTTCGCGCGGTGGAACAGGTTAAACGGGCGCTTGACGAGGCACGCCTGATATAGCGCAAAGCGCGCCACATCGCCCGTATAGGTGTCGCCGAGCAGCGTGTTGATATTAGTGATCGTGCGATCCAACCACGCGTTTTCCGCATCGGTGAAGTAAATACCGCTGAATGTGCGCTGGATGAAATCGGGATAGGCGATCTCTGGCTGCGGGGCGAGGAGGCGTGCGCGATCCGTGTCGCTGAGCGTGACCGCGCGATTTTCGATCAGCGCCCGCGCGATGTGCCAGTTGAAGCGCAGCACGTCATTGGTGATCACACGCTTGCCCGCGCGCTTGAACAGAAACGCGACCGCGCCGGTCCCGCAAAACAGGTCCAGCGCGGAGTCAAAGTCGAGTTGCGCGACCGCGTCCCAAATCCACGCGGTGAGGCGGCGCTTGCTGCCCTGGTAACGCGTCGTGGGGAAGGGGGCGTCGAACGGCAGTGGTGCGGCGGAGGTCACAATTCCCCGTGCGCCTTATACCATGCATACGTGTCGCTCAGACTGCGCCGGATGCCGATGCGCGGTTCGGCGAGTTCCTGCCACGCTTTCTGACAGTCATAGACCATCATGCGCGTGCTGAACTGGAGTTGGTTACCGTCAATCGGGACCGGCACGCCGATCTGTCGCAGGAGGCGCACCACTTCCGCGATGATCAGCACTACCCAGTCCGGCAGCACGACCGCGCCCATCTCGCGCCCCACGACCTCCGCTGTCAGCCGCAGCCACGCTTTATGGGTCAGGTTCACCGTGCCGAGCAGGTAGCGTTCTCCCGTGCGCCCTTTCTCGGCGGCAGCGATATGTGCTTCCGCCACATCGCGCACGTCGATCACCGTGATTCCTCCGGGCGGAACTGTCGGCGGGACGTTGCCACGCGCGAGTTCCAGCACCACGCTGCTCGATATCTGGTTCAGATCGCCAGGGCCGATGATCACGGTGGGATTCAGGATCACGCAGTCCAGCCCGCGCTGAATCGCCCGGTGAACCTCCGCCTCCGCCAAAAATTTACTGTGACCGTAAGGCGTGAGATGTTGATCCCAATTGAAGCGCACCGACTCGTTGACCGCGCCCAGATCATCGCGGTAGCCCACAGCGGCGGCGCTGCTGGTGACGATCACGCGCTTGACGCCAGATTCCTCGGCGGCGCGCAGCATGTTGTGCGTACCGTCCACGTTGACGCGGTAGATCAGATCGGGATCGCTGCGCCAATAATCCGCAATGGCGGCGACGTGAAACACCCAATCCACGCCGTCCATCGCGTCTAGCAACGAGTCGTAGTCCAGCACATCACCGACCGCGTGTTCGCAGATGATGTCCTCCACGAGATCAAGGCGGCTGGTGGTGCGGCGCAAGATGCGCGTTTGATAGCCGCGTTCTGCCAACTCCCGCGCGACGTGCGATCCGACGAATCCCGTGCCCCCGGTGACTAACGCTGTAATCATAATTGTGTTGCTCCTGCCCCGATCACACCGGGGCGCATGTGTCGTCCATACGCCCCACCAGTATACATCAAATGTCGCGAATTTGACTTGAGTTTACCTCACCCCTAAATCCCCTCTCCACACACGGAGAGGGGACTTTACAATACGGTTTTCTTCCCCTCATGTTTATACCAGGGGGCTGGGGAGTGAGGTCAATTAAACGAGATAATCACCGTCGCGGATCAGCGTTTCGCCGTCCACAACCAGCGTCGGATCACCGATCACGCCGTCGAGGTGGATCGGCGCGCGATTCTGACCGCCGTAGCTTTCCAGCGCGTTGTGCCCGATGGCGATATGCACCGTGCCCATCACCTTCTCGTCGGTGAGCACGTTGCCCTGCAAACGCGCGTTCGGATTTGTGCCGATGCCCAGTTCGCAGACCACGCGGCAGCCCTCGCCGTACGATTTCTGCTCGCCGTCTTTGATCATCGCGCGCAACTGTTCCGCCTCGCGCCCACCCTGGATATCGACCACGCGCCCGGCCTCCACTGTCAGACGAATCGGCTCGTCGATCAGGATGCCGGGATACGACTTATCAACCACAAACACGCCGTTGGTCAGATGCTCAATCGGGGCCACGTAGCATTCACCCGCCGGGAGGTTGCCCGTCTCGCGCGGGTTGTGGAACAGGCCGGTGTCCTTCTTCACATCGCGCCCACTGATGTCCATACGCAGGTCTGTGCCGAGCGCCGTCGTCACGCGGACCTGCGAGCGCCCGGTGAGTTTGTGCCACATCCGCAGCGTGAGATCGGCGATCTCCTGATAGTCGGCGCTGAGTTCGTATTCGAGGATGCTCGGATTGATCATCGGGCCGGACGCGAAACGGGCGTTGCCGCGCTCCACCGCCTCGACCATCTCCAACGCGCGCGGCGTTTCGATCTCCGGGTTGCGGCGATGCTCGAAGATCAGCACCACGTCCATCGTTTCCGCCAGATCGTAGAGCTTCTGCGGATAGTGCGACAGCGGGCGGGTCGCGTCCGGCACAGCGTAGGACCACATCTCGCCCACGCCGACCTCGGCCATACGCGCGACCAACTGCTTGCGCATCATGTCCATTGGCTCATCAGTCACCAACAGGACTTTTTCGCCGGGGCGGATCGCCATACACACGTCAACGATGTTCTCGACCCAGCGCGGATAGGAATCAGTCATTAGCTTTAGCTTACCTTTCTAATTTTGCGGTAAAAGACGCCTCAAAAAACACTTTTGGGCCAGTATACCGCTGTTGGGGCGCGGCGTCTATTCCACGACTGCCGAGGGTCCACGAACGAGTTGTCAGCAGCTTGCCGTGTGTAAACCCAACCTCACCCCCCGTGCCCCCTCTCCCGTCAAGCCGGAGAGGGGGAGCCACCCACGTCGCAAAGTCCCCTCTCCGCCTGCGGGGAGGGGGCGCGAACAAGTTCGCGTTGGGGG
>CBEVZO010000494.1:0-3785 GCA_965554365.1 uncultured Anaerolineae bacterium | reverse complement strand
ACTGCGGCGTTGTATGTGACAACGCGCGATCTGACTCACCGGCGCGAAATCAGTTGGCGCGCCTATCTGCGCGCGTGCCAAACGTATTTTTTCACGGGGTGGCGTTGGGTACTAATGAACGCTATCGCCGGGGGGATCGTTTACGCCAACCTGACGTTCTATAGCTACATGCCGCCGCCGTTCGGCCCGCTGTTGATCGCGTTGTGGTTGGGCGCGGTGGTGGTGTGGCTGATGGTGCAGATGTACTGTTTCCCCGTAATGTTGGAACAAGAAAAATGGAACGTCCGTCAGGCATTGCGCAATGCATTGGTGTTGGTGCTGCGACATCCCTTTTTCACATTGACGTATGCGCTGGTCGCGGGCTTTTTTGCGTTTATCAGCCTGATAATTCCGTATCTTTGGCTGTTGATCACCACAGCGCTATTTGCGTTTTTGTACAATGGTGCGGTGCGCTATCTGGTGCAGGTTGAGCGCGGCGCAACCCCTGAACTTGAGATTGAGCGTTTTTGATTTACATAGAGGTGCTATTCTTATGAACATCGGCTTTATCTCGACTCGTTTAGCAGGCAACGACGGCGTCTCGCTGGAAACGATGAAATGGGCTAAAGTGTTGCAGCGCATGGGGCACACGATTTTTTACTGTGCCGGAGAACTTGATCCAGACAGCCCGCCAGGGATGCTGATCCCAGAGGTACATTTTGCATATCCCGAAAACCTCTGGATTCGAAAGCATTCGTACGGCACAGAGACGGCGCATCCAGAGCTGCGGGCGCGCATCGAGCAACTGAAAAACGTAATCAAGCCGCAGCTTGAAAAGTTTATTGCCGACTACAATATTGACGTGATCATCCCGCAGAATATTTTCGCCGTGCCGATTCAGCTTTCGTTAGCGTTGGCGCTGACAGAGATTATCGAGGCGACTGGCATCCCCACTGTCTCGCATGAACATGATTACTACTGGGAACGCACAGATTACGACCCCACCTGTGTCGCTGATGTGCTTGATACGGTGTTTCCGCCGGATTTGCCGTCCATTCAGCACGCAGTGATCAGCACCATCGCGCAAAAGAGTTTGCAGGACCGGCGTGGCATGACGGCGACGGTAGTCCCGAACGTGTTTGATTTTGAGACGCCTGCCCCCGGCGCGGATGACTACAACGCCGATTTCCGTTCCGCAATTGGGTTGGCTGACGATGATTATTGCATTCTGGAACCGGTGCGCATCATTCATCGTAAGGGCATCGAGCTAGCGATTGAGTTGCTGGGGCGCATGAACGATCCGCGCTGCAAATTCATCTTCTCGCATGGCGATGATCTTGACGCAGGATACATGGCACAGTTGCAGGCGCAAGCTGATGAGGCCAACGTCCCGCTACAACTCATCACGGATCGCATTGGCTCGGAACGCGCTGTTGTGGATGGACGCAAAGTCTACAAACTGTGGGATGCTTACGTCTATGCTGATTTTGTGATGTACCCCAGTCTGTACGAGGGTTTTGGTAACGCGCTGCTGGAAACGGTGTACTTCAAAAAGCCGATGCTGGTGAACAACTATATCGTCTACGCTGCCGATATTGGGCCGCTGGGCTTTGAGTTTGTGGAGCTTGACTTTGAAGTGACCGACGACGACGTTGAACAGGTGCGCGATTTGTTGGCGCATCCGCAGAAGTGGCAGCCGATGGTCGAACACAACTACGCGCTGGCGGAACAGCACTTCTCGTACAGTGTGCTTGAGCGTTTGTTGGCGCAACTCATCGCCACCGCTGCATCCTGAATCTTTGACGAGGATAAGACTGTGCCCGCATCCACCGAGTTTCCTATGCCCGTATGTCCTCCGGCGGATGAAAATCCGTTTTTGCAGCGACGGTATATGCCCACCCCGATCCCGGTGTATGATGTTGCACTGCTGCCCGCATTGATCACAGATGCGCACCCGGAATGGGTGGGTATGTACAATCATGCGTGGCAGATCGGGTTTGGCAATCTGCGCCAACCCGAACCTGCATCCGGTTTTGTGTCCAATTTCATCGACACCGCGTTCAACAAGAACACGTTCATGTGGGATAGTTGCTTCATGACCATGTTCGGGCGTTATGGGCGGCGCGTCTTTGACTTTATGGGCACGCTCGATAACTTTTACGCTAAGCAGCATCACACGGGATTCATCTGCCGCGAAATCAGCATGTATGATGGCGCTGACTTTTTCTCCCCGTTTGATCCGCGTGGCACTGGCCCTAATATCATGGCCTGGACGGAGTGGGTGGACTTTCAGCAAACGGGCGATGTGCAACGTTTGCGCGATGTGTTCCCAGCGTTGATCGCCTATCACCGCTGGTGGAAGGCGTGGCGCACCTGGCCCGATGGCGGTTATTGGACAACTGGTCTGGGATCGGGCATGGACAACCAGAGTCGCGTGCCGGATTCAAGCGCGCACCAACGGCACTATAGTTGGGCGGACGCTACCATGCAACAAGCGCTCAATTGTCGCGTGCTACGTGCGATGGCGGTGGTCATCGAACGCGATGAGTTCAACGCGGAGCTTGAAGCGGAATATGGACATCTGAAAACCTATATCAACGCGCGTATGTGGGATGACGCCTCCGGTTTCTACTATGATGTCGCGCCCGACGGGGTGTTTAGTGTGGTCAAGAGTATTGGTGCATATTGGGGGTTGCTGGCGGGTATTGTGCCGCCTGAACGCGCCCAACGCATGATTGCGCTGCTTGACGATCCTGCTGCGTTCAACCGACCGCACCGCGTGCCTTCCCAGTCGGCGGACAGTGGTGCGGAACACTACATTAACACGGGCGGCTATTGGTTAGGCGGCGTGTGGTCGCCGACAAACTATATGGTGCTGCGTGCGCTCACGGTGTGCAAGCAGGATGATCTGGCGCACGCTATCGCGCGTAACCATGTGGTGAATGTCGCGGCGGTGCATCAAAACACGCGCACGTTGTGGGAAAACTATGCCCCTGAAGATGCGCTTCCCGGCCAGCCCGCCAAACCTGATTTTGTCGGTTGGACCGGGCTTTCTGCTATTGCGATTCCGCTGGAATATGTGATTGGGCTACGGGCGGATGTTGGACAACGTCGTTTGGTGTGGGACATTCGATTGACTGAACGACACGGTGTGCAGCGTTATCCGTTGGGCGCGACAAACAGCGTTGATCTTGTCTGTGCCGCGCGATCAACCTCGGATGAAGCGCCTGTATTCGCTGTCACCACACAAGAACCTCTCACGCTGGAGATTCGTTGGGCCGGAAAAACGCACGTTGAGGAACTGACTCCCGGCGAGCATCACTTGAGCAGCTAACACGCCAGAAAGGTAACGGCGTCGTGCGCTTATGTTGCTGAGCTGCTACGCCAACGTCTATGAAAAAATCTCAATTTCGCCCGATGCAGCGCACTGACTGGACAGCCGTGCGCTTTCAAGTTGATCCCAGCGGAACAGGCATTCCCGGATACCAATTACGTGACGGGGTGGGGGGTAGTTCACTCCATGCCGTCCAACACACCGACGACATTGAAAATACGCTGGCCGCGTCGCATGAAGCGTTGCGCGCGGCGTATCCTGGTGTACAGATCATGCGTCGCCATGTGCAAATGCCGTATTGGCAGCATCCGCATATTCCGACTCCGGAAGATTATCGCTTTGTTGATAGGCCCGCCGCGCTGACTACAACTACTGTCACCGTATTGATGACGCGGCAGGATCATGTTCATCATGCGGCGATGGGATTTTGCTTCAAGCAGGACGTGCTGCCTACGTTACGCGAACGCATGAC
>CBEVZO010000493.1:0-3788 GCA_965554365.1 uncultured Anaerolineae bacterium | reverse complement strand
GCGAAACCCAACCTCACCCCCCGGCCCCCTCTCCCGTCAAGCCGGAGAGGGGGAGATTCGGCAATCGCGCGTCTGACTTTCCCTTGCTCCATCTCGGTGTACAGACCGGGGAGATAGGGGCCGGTTTTGACCATCTGTCGTCAATATCCCAATTTAATTCTTAAAGAGCATCAATACGCGCCCTACAATCTGCGACTCCCCCTCTAGGTTTTTCTCTTGTTCTTACCTCGTTTTTCTCTGCGCTCTCAGCGTCCTCTGCGGTGAATATTTTTTCACGGGGTGAGGTGGGTTTTTCGCCCTACTCCTCGCCCACGTTCACATCACCATTGTGATCCGGATGCCGCCCCGCCAGCCGCGAGACTTTGCGCCCGCCGCCGAGTCCCACACTGCGCTGATACGCCGCCCACACTGAGCGCGCGACGACCGTACGCAGACCGCCTTTTTCCATCTGATAAATCGCCTCGGCGGACGTGCCACCGGGACTCGTGACCTGATTGCGCAACGACGCCAGATGATCGCCCGACTGCGCCGCATACTCCACTGAGCCGCGCATGGTCTGCAACACGAGTTTTTCCGCCACATGCCGCGAAAATCCGAGATGCACACCCGCATCGACCAGCGCCTCAAGGAACATGAACACATACGCCGGGCCGGTCCCGCTGAGCGCCGTCGCCATGTCGAGATAGTCCTCATCATCAACGAACACTTCCTCACCGAGCGCCGCCAGCAGCGCGCGCGCCTGTTTGCGCTCCTGATCACGCACTTCGGAGGTCGCTGTCCACACGCTCATGCCCATACCAATACGCGCGGGCGTGTTGGGCATCACGCGCACCACCGACGCATTCGCCAGCCCATCCGCGATCATGCGAATCGGCGCACCCGCGACGATGCTCACCACCAACGAGCAGGTCCGTGCCCCACCGCGCACTTCCGGCAGCACGATGTCCAACACCTGCGGTTTGACCGACAGTACCAGGATATTCGCTTGCGTGGCCGCGTCGAGATTGTCGTTAGTATGGCGCACCTTGTAACGCGCGTGCAGTTCTTCCAGGCGCTCCGGGCGCGGGTCGGCGGCAATAATCTGCTCCGGTGTGACCATGTCTTTCGTCAGCAGGCCGTGAATCATGGCCTCGCCCATATTGCCACTACCAATAAACGCAATCGTCAGATCAGTAAACATGGTCCTTACTCCCTTGCCGCTGGATTGTATCGCCGACTGCATCATCGGCTGTCAGGTAAACGCCGCTTTAGCGCGGGTTGATGTGTTTCACCCTCCAGTGATATGGTGATGCTGCTACAGGCCACCTCCACAGGAGGAAACTGTGATACATCTGCTAAACAGCGTAATGATAACGAATAAGCGTCAAGCGAGAAAGTCCAAAATGCGCCACTATTGGTGGGATGCAGTACAGACCCTATTGGTTGCGTGCATCATGCTAAGTCTCATGTGTACTGCGCCGCAGCAGGCCGTCACAGACGCAGACCTCGACATAACACTAGCACAGCTTACCATCACGCCGTCACAAACCAGTCTCGAACTCTGCTGGGACCTGCCAGACAGCGGCTTGACGCAACTACCCACGCCGGAGCCGCAATCATGAACGAAATGACGTTACGCGCACAAAACGCCCATCAAACACCCCTGCACCGGGTACACACATGGGTGCGTGCATGGGGGCCGGTGTTGCTGCTGATGGCGCTGATCTTCGCTGCGTCTGCGCAACCAAAAACAGCCGCCCCCGCCGACGCAGACGGAGTCTACTTCTCCGGCGTGATGCCCATCTTCATCGAAGCCACCTGGGACGCGCTGGTGAAAAAGTCCGCGCATGTGATCGGTTATGCGTTGCTCGCGGCTTTGATCCTGCGGGCGCTGCTCCGTGAAGGAAACGCTCCGCGTGAGGCGGCATACATGGCGCTGTTATTGGCGCTCACCTACGCCATGACGGATGAACTACATCAAGCGTTCGTAGCGGGCCGCCACGCCTCCGTGCTGGATATCGGCTTTGACTACGTGGGCGCAGTCTCCGCCAGCCTGATCGGTCGCCGCGTTGCGGCACGAGCGCGTGGTTGGCTCCCCCTCTCCGCGCGGGGTTCAGGGGCGGAGAGGTCGCAATACAATTGAACTGCGGGGTTAATTTCTCGTAGGGGCGCTGTTCTACTGCGCCCATTGTTGCTCGCAGTCCGCCCTGGGCGCGGCAGAGCAGCGCCCCTACGCGCGCACAAAATTGAGCGACGAATGAACCCTGTCCGCCCTTGAACCGCGCGGGGAGAGAGGGCACGGGGAGTGAGGTTGATCTCTCCCTGAATCCAACGAGGCGCACGTTCAATCTCACCGTGCGCCTCGTACCAATCTTTTGTGCGTGCAAAACAGTGTGTTTTATTTCAGATAGTATGTCATGTGCTGCAAGTGCGCGACCGGGTCAATGTATTGCACATGCACTTCCGGTGGCACAGCCAACGTGATCGGCGCATAATTCAAGATCGCGCGCACGCCCGCCTGCACCAGTTCATTCGCCACCTGCTGCGCCATCTCCGCCGGGACAGCCAGCATCGCGACCTTGACTTCGAGCCGCATAATCTCGCCCGGCAGTTCGTCCATCGACTTGATCGTGATCTCCCCCATCTGCTCACCGATCTTGGCCGGGTCCGCGTCAAACAAGCACGCTATACGGAACCCGCGCGGCACAAACCCCCGGTAATGCGCGATCGCGTGTCCCAGGTCGCCCATACCGGCCACCGCCACCGACCATTCCTGGTCCACATGCAAAATCTGCCGCACTTGTTCTTGCAAAAACTCCACATTGTAGCCCGTGCCCTGCTTGCCGAACTCGCCAAAATGCGAGAGGTCTTTACGAATCTGCGCCGAACTAATGCCCAGGCGCTCGCCGAGTTCGTGCGACGATGTGTATTCTTTGTCTTCCTGGGCCATGCGGTTCAGCGCGCGCAAATATATCGGCAGTCGCCCAATTACAATATCCGGAATATTCCGTAAGCTACCCATCAAGCCGCAAGTCCCTTTCTGCATGACTCATCATTCGTCAAACACCGCGCATGTGAATTCTGGTGCAATCCTAGCATGTTCGCACGCTAAAAACAAGATGCTGATCACTTTAATGCACGGGGCATTAGGCCTTACCATTGCCTCTACCCCTTATGCTTGCTATGATTGCAGCACATCACACAAGGGGTGACTATGCGCGACAAAAAACTGCTTTCACGGCGGGAATTTCTAGGCGTGGCCGGACTGGGCGCGCTCGCGACGAGTGTCGCCTGCGGAACTTCGCTCGTCAGCTACCTGCTGCTGCGGCATGGGACTGACTCCGCCGGAACCAACCGCCCCACCACCACTCCCACCCGCCCCAGCACCATCAAGCAGATCGACCGACCGCCAATTGTCACACGCGCCGAATGGGGGGCACGCGCGCCCAACCACCAGGCAACCTACGAAACCGGATTCTACAGCCTGGATAACCCGGAAGGCTGGCGCGAATACACGGGCGACATCCGCACCACGTACCGCACCGTCGTGGTGCATCATTCCGCCGAATACGACACCGATGACCTCACCACCGTGCGCTTCATCCAAAACCTGCACATGGACACACGCGGCTGGGCCGATCTCGCCTACCATTTCCTCGTCGGCAAAACGGGCACGATCTACGAAGGCCGTGCGCTCAACGTACGCGGCACGCACACCGCCGAGTTTAATACCGGCAGCATCGGCGTGGTATTCCTGGGCTATCTGCACCTGGAACAGCCCACCCCGGAGCAACTGCACGAGGGTCGCC
>CBEVZO010000492.1:0-3797 GCA_965554365.1 uncultured Anaerolineae bacterium | reverse complement strand
CCCACTTGTAGCTTGCCGCGCGTGATCAGGCTGTGCCACGCGGTGACAAACACCAGCGAGGCCGCCGCCGCTTCCGCGTGCGTGACGTGTGTGGGCAGCAGCAGCAGGTTGCGCGCCGGGATGATGATGTATTCAGCATACGTGCCGCCGCCGTGTTCACCCAACAGCGCGAAACGTGGCAGCTTTTTGGCGGGCGATTCACGCAGCGGTGCGCCGCCCCATTCCAGTGTGGGATCGATGGCTACACGGTCGCCCACAGTCCAGCCCGCGACCCCCTCACCGAGCGCGTCGATCACGCCGGAGCCGTCCGCGCCGAGGATGTGCGGGTAATCCAGCTGGATGCCGGGCCAGCCGTTGCGTACCCAAATGTCCAGGTAGTTGAGCGCCGCTGCAACAACGCGCACGCGCACCTCGCCGGGACCGGGTTCCGGGATCGGGTGATCCGTGACAACCTGCAAGTTTTCTACGGGACCGTGTTCGTGTAATAAGATGGCTCGCATTGAAAAAATCCTTTTGGATGGTTGCTATTTAGGTTTACTCACGCAGCAAGGGGATCACCGGTCCCAAGACCGCCATTTCAGCGCGTCCCGGTTCGGCACTATCTGTATTGTAAAGGACAACGACGACTGTATCCAGGTTGGGCGCGTAATGTAATAAGGTGCGGAAGCCTGAAATACCGCCGCCGTGTCCCAGGAAAATGCTTTCGAACATCACACCCAGCCCGTAGTTCCCGTATTTTCCGGGCGTGGTCAGCGCCATCAACGACGCGGGATCGTCAAACAGCGCGCCGCTGAACAACCCCCGTGCAAAGGCGATCAGGTCCGGCGCAGTGGAGACGAGTCCGCCCGCCGACCATGCTGCTGCTTCGTGCAGCGCGGTGACATCAACCATGTCGGTACGCGTGCCGGTATAGCCATGCACCACGTCGATCACCGCGTCTTCATAGCAGTCCAGATGCGTGGATTCCATGCCCAGCGGCTCGAAGATGCGCGTGCGGTAGGCTTCGGCGACCGACACGTCGCCCGCTAATTCGATCACCATGCCGAGCAGGATGTAGTTTGTGTTGCTATAGCCCCACTGTGCGCCCGGCGCAAAACTCGCGGGTTGCCCGTAGACGTAGCGGGCGAGTATGTCGTGTGGGTCCCATTGGACGCAAGTCAGTGTCGCGATCCCTGCGTCCTCGTCGATTACCGCATCCTCGCGGATATCGCGCGCATAAGCCGTGTTGTTGGTCATGTTATACACGCCCGCTGTGTGACCGAGCAGTTGCCGCAGCGTGATCTGATCGCCGTAGGGCAGTTGATCCGCCACCTCCGGCAGCCACAGCGCCAGCGGATCATCGAGCGTTAGCGCGCCCTCCTCCGCGAGTTGCACGATCACCGTCGCGGTGAACATTTTCGTGATGCTGCCGATGCGGAATGCGCCGTCCGGCGGCATAGCGACTTCGCCCGCCACGTCTGCGAAGCCGCTCGCGCCCGCGAACTGATACTCCGGCGCGTCAATCCACACGACCATGCCGGGTGGACGCCCCCCGTCTGTCAGATCGTCCATTGCCGCTTGCATCTCCGCGACGAGTTCCGGCGGAAACACACCGGGGCCGTCCTGCGCGGCGACGTTCAGCGCCGGAACGAGCAGCAGCAAAATCACGAGTCCCAGTGCGAGATGCTTCATGATGACATGTCTCCTTGGTGGTCCGTCCGCAAGTGCGGCAGCACGACTAACGTCCCGACGGCGTGCGCGACAAGGTGTTCCTCGGCGTCGTACAGGTGCGCCTCCGCGATGTCCAGCCGCGATCCTGTCTGGAGCAGTGTGCCGACCGCGTGTAGTTCACATTCATATACGGGTTTAAGGAGATGCGTCGTCAATTCGGACGTGGCGACCCACACGGAATCGGGGTGTGCAGCGGCGGACGTGAACCACGCGGCAGTGTCCAGCAGCGTCATATACACGCCTCCGTGTATCCCGCCGAAGCCATGATCGAGGTCGCGATTGTAGGGCAGCGTGATGATCCCCTGCCGTTGATCGTTGAAGGACAGCCGCATACCAAACGTGCGCGCGAGGCGGGCGCGTTCGTGAAACAGCGTCATGAGTTCGTCAAGGCGGGTGTCGGGATTTATTGCGGTGGTGGTCATAGGTTTTGCTATTCTCCGGCCAGGGTATCGGCGTCCATCTGCGCCAGGAACGCCAGATCGTTTTGCTGGATCAGTTCGGCCCAGCGCATTATGTATGGGCGATAGTCCTCGCCGTCCACGGGCGGCGGCGGATTGTCTACACGCATGGTGGCGGTGATCACTGCAACGCCGTCAATTTCCAGCGCGTGGGCGTGGGCAAACGTCCAACGATCTATGAGGGGAAGTCCTGACTGCGCCATACCCGGATAGGTGCTAATTTTCTCCGCCAGCAAATCTCGGAAATACGCCCAATCATACGGTGCGAGGATCTCCATATCGGCAGGGAAGGTCAGGATCACGGTGAGCCAGGAAGCATCTGGATCGTGCGATGTGGCAAACGCCGCGAGTTCGTACGGCGGTAGCAGCTTTCTTGGCTCGTTCAATCCCAACTGCTCCCGGGCCTCTTCCTGTGTTTCCGGCGTTCCAGTGCCGGAGTTGAGCAGCGCCACCAACGGATCTCCCGCGATTTCTGCGCCGGGCATCACGATTACACTCAGCAGATTGCCGGTATCTGCCAGCGCGGGATCATCCAGCGCCGCTGCGACCGCTGTATATGCCGGGTCGTCTGCCAGGGACGGATAATCGCCCGCTGCCGACGCGAGAGTTTGCGTGACTTGTGTAGTATCGCGCGTGATAAGCATCTGTGACCCATTGAGCGCAATGCGGTTGCGTAAACCTAACTGTCCGACATAGGGAAGTTTGGCGTCAAGGGGCGGAAATTCACCGTCCTCGTAGATGCGGTACAACGTCCAGCCGTCGCCTAAGTCTTCGGGTGTGTAGCCGCTGGCAGTTAGAGCGGCGTCAATTGTGACAGGGTCGGCGGTGTGGTCGATCAGCGTGGTTGCGGTGGGTGGGTTGCCCATGCCGATAAACCGATTGACGGAAAATATGTCAAAGCCGTAAAACGGGCGTTCTTCGCCGAGGGTGATGGATTGCAGACTGTCTTCCAGGGGCCGCGCCGGAAAAACCTGTCGGTGCTGGACGTAGAACCACAGGGCATACAGCTCCCGTTCCATCGCGTCGGCAGCCTCAAAATCGGCGGGTTGCGGAACGTCCCAACTGGTGTACCACGCAGCGTAATCGCCGTAGACAAGCCACTCGCGATTTTCGGGTGTATTAGGAACCCACTGTAAAAACTCCGCGAAAGTGGCGGTAGAGTCCTCTGCGGTGTCCGTGATGGGGGCGGTATTGTCTGCCGTATTGTTTTTGCTGTCGTCTGATCCACATGCAGTGAGTACGAGCACGACCAGCAATATGAACGAAATATACAATTGACGCATTTTTTTGCTCCTTATTGTTTGACAGCGGGAACGATGAAATCTTCGACGAGGTTGAACTGGCACAGCATCTGGTTATCGCGGAACGTCTCCGGCGCAGCGGGGATGTGTCCGGTCATCACTACGACCAGATCGAGCGCGGGAATCACGTACACGAACTGCCCGCCGTAGCCCACCGCCACGCCGTTCGGATGACCGCCTTGTCCGCGCAGCCACCACAGCCGCCCGTAACCAAGATCAACGCAGTCGTCCGGCTGACGTTCGAGGTTCACCTGCGGCGTATGAGACTTCTCCACCCACGTTGCGGGGATGATCTGGTCAGCGCCCCAGCGCCCTTGATTGAGGTACA
>CBEVZO010000491.1:0-3803 GCA_965554365.1 uncultured Anaerolineae bacterium | reverse complement strand
CAAATCTTCCTTAATCTTTTTAGCTGAGTTGTTGCAGTCCCTTGACACATTCCGAGTAAGCTGCAATGTTGACTATTAAAATCTACGATAAACAATTGGCTCAGCAGCTTCGGCACAGCTAAAAGACTGGCAACAATCATCTCAACATTTTATAAATTCCTATGCCAGAACAAACCATGCTTCTTTTCTGAAAATTAACCGCCTGCCGCGTTGTCTAGCGCGTCTGCCGGGATGATGATCCGCACGCCCACGTTGTCATATCCCGCATCCGGCGCGCGGCCTTCACGGGAACTGCTCAACGCCGCGTCCGGGCCATCCGCCCAGGAACCACCGCGCACCGCACGCATGTCACCGGCTGGCACACCGGGCGGATCAACCGTACCGGTTTCGACCCGCGCGTAATAGCCGTCGGCGAACCAGTCGAGCGTCCATTCCCACACGCCGCCGCTGAGGTCCAGCGCCTTGACCCACGAATGCCCAGCGCGACGATCCCCCACCGGGAGCAAGCCGCCGCAGCCGTCCGTATTGGCAAGGCCGCACGAGGGGTCGAGTTCGCCCCAGGGATACAACCACCCCTCCGGGCCACGCGCGGCATATTCCCATTGCGCCTCGGTCGGCAGTTGACCGCCAAGCCACTGCACGACGTCAAGCGCCTGTGCCCAGGTGATATGTGTGACAGGGGCCTGTGCATAAACTGGCTCATCAAAATAGATGCGGTCGCCGGGTGGCGTGCAGACTCCCGCCGCCACACACGCCCCGTACATCTCGTTTGTAATTTCGGTGGTGCTGATCCAGAACGGACTCACGCAGAGATCGCACCCGTCCGACTCAACACAGCCGCCCGGCACATACGCCATCTCCACACCGTTGATCATCGTCGTCACTGGAATCCAGCCGGCGTTCGCTGATCCCGCAGGCAGCAACGGTGCATCCAACGGCGGCAGCGCACCAACCGGCGCGACATCGCCCGATGCTGGCGCATCGACCTCACCCGCGCCTTCAGGGGGGATGGGAATCAGCGACTCGCCAGGGCCAACCGGAGGCACATTACCGGACACCTCTGGTGGCGGGAACACGTACAGCAACCCCTGGTCAGCGTCGAGTACGTACAGGCGTCCGTCCGCGTCCGTTGCCAGACCCGCCGGATTCTGTACGCCCGTACTGCCCCCCTCATCAGACTCATCCGCTTGATTAAACGAGTACACCGGCAGCCCGCTGAGATTGTACGCCACGATGCGCTCGCGGTCGTCCATGTCTGTCACAAAGATCAGCGTGCCATCGGGACTGACCGCGAGATACGGGCGGTTGGGCGATGTGCGGTTCTGGAACCACATATTCACGTCAAACGAGCGCCGGAACATGCCCGTCGTGTCGAAAACGCTAATGCGCTTGTTCCACGATTCAGCGATGTAGAGTTCGCCGGACACCAAGTTGAACGCCAGCCCCACCGGTTCGTCGATTTGCCCCTGCCCCGATCCGCCGCTTCCGATGTCGCGCACATGCTCACCCTCTTTGGTGTACACACGCACGCGCTTACCACCGGTATCCGCCACGTAGATCAACTCATCCGGCCCAATGACAAGGTCGCGCGGACCCCACATCGCCTCGGTAGACGGATCGGTGAGGTCGCCGTAATGGCCCCAGGTGCGCACAAACTCGCCAGCGGTGGAATAAACCGCGACCCGGTTATTCCACGTATCCGCGATGTAAATGTTGCCGTCGCCGTCCACATCCAGGCCCCAGGGCTGTAGCAGGCTTTGGCCTTCTTCAGTCACGAGCGTAGGATCGCCAATCGCGCGCAGCAGGTTCCCATCCGCATCCAGCGCGAGAACGCGCGAGCGATCCGTATCCGCGATGTAGATCGTGCCATCTGTATCAACGGTGACTCCGCGCGGAGAGGCCATATCCAAATCAGCGCCGAATATATGCTCTGCCGCGAGATCGAGATAGACCTTATCTTCGGGATACTCCGGCTCACGGATGTTGACCGTGCTGCTGCCGATGCCCGCGTCCCATACCTGGGCGGCGACGCGCTTATCGACGAAGAAATACATACGATCCGATACCGGCCATTGGCTGACATCAAAACGCGTGTCATCTGCACATTCGTACACTAACCGGTTCTGGCAGCTATCGAACAACGTGTCGCGCTCAGCGTCATCGCGGCCCGCCGACGCTTCGTTGACGCACTCGTACTGCCGCGCGTCCATGCACATCGCCTGGGCGTAGGTGCTGTAGTCGCGGTTCCACCAGATATCAAACAACCCTTCGCGGTAGTATGGCGCGGCGACATCGTCACCATCAAGACTCAACACGCCCGCCACATCGTCGTAGGTCAGGTGGAAGTATTCTTGCATCGGCCACCACAGCCGGAAATAGCTGAATTCGTAATACTGATCGCCGAGCATCCGGCGCACTTCGGGCGCTTTCTTATTGCCCACGACCACCACACGCGCGCCGTCTAACATGCTCTCATCCACGCTGCCCGCTTCCCCGCGCAACAGGAAGTAGTTAGTATAGTCACGGAAATACCACGAGAACGGCCACGAGGATTCGTCGTCGAACACGACGCGCATGTTCGTGCCTTCGTTGGTCAGTTCCGCAATGCGCTCAATTTCGTCCATCACCGTCTTGACGCGTGGACCCGCGTGCGCGTAGACGAGATATTCGGTCGCGTAGTCGTGGTTGATGTATGCCGCGAGGTAGGCTGCGCGCGCCGTGATCATCGCCAGCACCAACGCCGCCGACACCACCGCCATACGGCTGAGTTGATCGCCGCCGTAGCGCCGCCCGTAACGCCCGATCACGTACAGAATACACGAGACGATCAGCAGTGCCGCGATCCAGTTGCCCGACTCGGTGAGATCGTTAAGGGAGCGTCCGCTGAACGGCGGTGTGCTGCCCCACATGCCGAGCCAGACATGCGCCAGCGCGATAAACCCGACCGGCATCAACACCAGCAGCGCCCAGCCACCCGCCCGGATCGACTCCCAACGCAAGCCAGTCACCACACGTCCGAGCCACCAACCCGCCAGCAGCGCCAGCGGAACCACCAGGTGCGTTGTGAGCCAGGGCATCTTTTCCCCGGCGATGGTGAGACCGAGCACAATCGTAATGGCCCACCAGCCGGTCAGGAGCAAGAAGGGGAATCCGCCAATCCATTCGGGATCGGCGTGACGACGTGCCGCTTCTTCGCGCACGCTGAAGGGCTGCGTGAGCCGGTCCCACCAGGACAACGGCTGCGGGGCAGCGGGATACTCCTGCGCGAGCAAATCCTCGCTGTCTAACTGCATGGCTGCGGTGCGCCGACTCGCCGATACGCGCGTGGCATGAGGATCGAATTCCGGCGCGACATCGCCCGCGCCTGCACACGCGGAATCAACACGTATTTCGCCGCGCCACTCCGCCTCGATGCGGTCACGCCGCCAGTCCCACAGTTTCGTCAGCCCAAGCAAGCCCGCGCCCATCGCGCCAAGCATAGGCAGAAATTCGTACACGGGAAGCTGCGTCAGCATATAGTAATATTGCGGCTGATCCCCGCGTCGGACGCCCTGCTGCTCCAGCCAATAGCCGAGCGAGCCGATCATGCCGGTCACAGCGCCGTCAGGATTGCTGAACAGCGTCGTGAAGAAGAACGCGAACAGCCCCATGAAGATCGCCGCGCCGGGCAGCCAGCGTTTCCAGTTCCACGCCAGACCTAGCGACACGGACACCATAAAGAACGGGATCACCGTGATCAACGCCGCGCGGACGGTATCTTTGCCCTCAGGAAAGAGCGTGTTGTACTCCTCAAGGTTATAGCC
>CBEVZO010000490.1:0-3808 GCA_965554365.1 uncultured Anaerolineae bacterium | reverse complement strand
GGGGCGTAATGGTGGTTCTCCGAAGGAAAAACAGCGAGTCCACGCGGACTCGCTGTTGTCGTTTGTATAGGTTGTGCGCGTGATTACTTTAGCAGCCCCCGCATGAACAACAGCGCCTTGCGCGCTTCCTCGTCCATGTCCAGGCCATAGGTCAAATCGCGGTAAATCTTGATGTCCTGCCCCACCTGTCCACCGGGCTTGACGAACGGTTCCAACACGACCGGGCCGGTGTAGTTGATCTGGCGCAGTGCATTCGCGACTTCGGTCCAGGGAATGTGTCCATAACCGGGCGGGCGGCGGTTGTTTTCGCCGGCGTGGAAGTGTCCCAATTTATCCCCGGCCCTGACGATGGCTTAGCCGACAAAATCTTCTTCGATGTTCAGGTGGAAGGTGTCGAGCATCACCTTGACGTTGGGGCTGCCCACCGCGTCCACATAGGCGACGGCTTCCTCGCAGGTATTCATCATGAACTGCTCGAAGCGGTTGACGACCTCAACGGTGAAGATGACGTTGTGATCCTCGGCGGCTTGAGCGGCTTCCTTCATGCTGGCGATACTGCGTTTGGTATACGGGCGTTTGTCGGTCACGCCCGGCGGCAGTGAGGCCGGCCAGTAGCTATAGATAATTCCCCCCACGACTCCGCCGCCGATCTCGCCTATCGCCTGCGCGATCTTTTGGAGGTATGTGATCCCGTTCTTGCGCACGGCTGGGTCTTCTGACGAGACATCCTTGTCCTGCGTCAAGCCAATCACATAAGTGAACCCAATGCCGCGCTCGTCGGCGTGGGCCTTAAGTTTTTTGCGTTCCTCAGCACTCAGGTCAGCCACGTAACCCGCGTGCAATTCGATGCTGTCGTATCCCAGGTCCGCAACTTTATCAATATACGGATGGGGGTCTGCATCCCAGTCGCTAACCCAATAGGTGAAAAAAATACCGATCTTGTTCATCCCAGGCTCCTCCAAAAAGATACTGCTAAACGTCCCTTAACGGGGAAAACCATCAACACGTGGTGTGGTTATACATCGCCCTCGTGCGGTGCAGCGGTGACATGCTGGACCAACTCTGCGATAGCCTCGAAATAGCGCCTCATGCCGAACATCAGCAGATCGTTGTGTCCCGCGCCCTGCACACGCAAGATACGCTTGTATGTGGCGGGTGACGCGTCGTAGAGTTCCTGCCCGTTCGTGACCGGCAGCAGCATATCCCGTTCGCCGTGAATCACCAGCAGCGGCAGGTCAATTTCAGCCATTTTGCGATCATTGCCTACCGGATCGGCGAGACGGTCGGTGATGATTTTCGGCAACCCTAGCCGTCCCAACAGCCGCACGGCGCGCGAGAAACCGCTTTCGATGATGAGACCCTTGCAGCGATCAGGATAGGTGTATGCCGCGTGGATTGCGGGCGCGCTGCCCAATGAGCGCCCCATCACCAGTAGCGTTTGGTCGGTGAGGCCCACACGTCGCAACAAGTCCGGCAGCGCCGTCATGATGTCCTCCACGTCCGAAAGCAGCGTGCTGACTTTGGGCGTGCCGGTACTCCACCCGTAGCCACGATAATCCACCACTAGCAGCGACAACCCAATCCGGCGGTACTCGTCCGCGAAAAAGTCGTGGTCGCTGGCAATTTCGCCGTTGCCATGAAAATAGAGCAGCACCGGCGTATCCGGCTGGTGCGCGTATAGACGGTAGCCCAACACAACATCATCGCCCACCGGGAGCGTGCCGTCGTATGTGTTTGCGAGGAGGCTCCCGCCGGGACGCGCGGGGCGTGGGTAAAACAGCGTCGAAAGTACAATCGGGTTATCCAGCGCGGTCAAGTCCATTAGCAGCTAACCTCACAAATCGATAATGCCAGCAGATTGCAGAAACGTGCGCAGCGCGGCGCGTTGATCGTCGTTGAGCGGCTGGATCGGCTTCCGCGCGGGACCGGCGGGCAGTCCCATTAACGTGAGCGCTTCCTTGACCCACACGGGATACGAACCAAAGCGCGGCAATCCTTCACGCAGTATGGCGATTTGTGCCTGCTTCTCGCGCGCGAGTGCGTGATCACTGGCCTGGAACGCAGTGTAGAGGCCGGCGGCATAGTGGGGCGCAACGTTCATCGTCAGGCCCACCGCACCCGCTGCACCATAGCACAGCCCACCGTAGATCAGCGTGTCGCGTCCGACAAAGACGCGAAAATCCGGCGGACACGCGCGCAGGATCGCCGCTGTTTCAGAAAGGTCGCCGCTGGAGTCCTTCACGCCGATGAAGTGCGGGATATCTTCTGCCAGCCGCGCGAGGGTCGCCGGTGTAATCCGCACACCGCCGGTCCGTCCCGGATTTGAATAGCCCAGCAGCGGCAACGACACCGCAGCGGCGATGTTAGCATAGTAGGCGTAGATTTCATCCTGCGAGGGCGTGATGAAAAACGGCGTTACAATGGCAGCGGCGTTGGCTCCTGCGCGTTCGGCCTGCTGCGTGAGCGCAATCGCATCGTGCGTGGTGATCGAACCAGTTCCAGCGATCACGGGCACGCGGCCATTGACGGCGGTCAGTGTGGCATCCAACACCGCCCGACGCTCATCAGCATTGAGCGCGTAGGCTTCGCTCTGGCTGCCGGGCATAAAGATGCCGTGTACACCGCCCGCCAGCACATGCTCCACCAGCGCCGGAATACCATTTAGATGCAGTGATCCATCCGCGTGCATAGGCGTTACGAGCGGCGGGATCATGCCGTGCAAGTCGGGAATTGACATAGTGTGGCTCACTTGTCTTTCGTTGCTGATCTATTGGTCTGGGATCGAGTATACTGGAAACTTTGATCCAATGCGGCGATATCGGGCATAATAAAGTCAACTCATTTTTATTTCAGGAGGTTTTGATGTCCGAACGTAAAAAAATCACCTTGCCTTACTTATACCAGAAGTACGAGGCGGGCGAACCCATCACCATGCTGACTTGCTATGACTATCCCACCGCGCATCTGCAAGAACAGGCAGAGGTGGAGATGATCCTGGTGGGCGACAGCCTGGGAATGACGATCTTGGGGTACGAATCCACGCTGCCAGTCACGATGGACGATATGATCCGTCATTCACAGGCTGTGCGGCGCGGCGCACCCACCGCGTGGATCATTGGTGATATGCCGTATATGAGCTATCAGCCGTCGGTCGAAGCCGCGATTCGTAATGCGGGGCGTTTCATGGCCGAAGCAGCGTGTGACGCGGTGAAGCTCGAAGGCGGGCGCGAAATGGCGGATCGCATGACGGGCATCATCGCGGCGGGGATTCCGTGCATGGGCCACCTGGGACTGACGCCGCAGAGCGCGTCAAGCATTGGTGGATTCAAAGTGCAGGGCAAGGATGCAGCACGGGCGCAGCGCATTATCGAGGATGCGAAAATCCTCGAAGAAGCAGGTGCGTATTCCATCCTGCTCGAAATGGTCCCCGACCGCGTGTGCAAGATTATCACTGAACGCGCTGAGATTCCGATCATCAGCCTGGGATCAGGTCCGCACGCCAACGGGCAACTGCTCATTTTCCACGATATGTTTGGACTGTACCCGCGCTTCAAACCAAAGATGGCGAAGGTGTTTGGTAATGCAGGCGAGGTGATTCTCAAGGGCTTGCAGCAGTATGTGCAGGAAGTAAAAGACACCTCCTTCCCGCAGCGTGAACACTGGTTCACGATGAAAGACGACGCGTACGGCGAATTGATGGACGAGTTGGATGACTAGATTTTTACCCTTAGATTAGCTTTGAGGAGACCTTTCTCATGCGTAGTTTGCACGATGTACAGAAGATGATGGAAGCGGTGGGCATTCCCGG
>CBEVZO010000489.1:0-3817 GCA_965554365.1 uncultured Anaerolineae bacterium | reverse complement strand
CCACCGCGCCGCCAAGGTGTGTTCGTCCGGCTCTGACTTGGGCGGCGTGTCGTCCAGCGGACTCGCCGCATACAACACGCGCACCCGCGCGACGTCCTCAACCACTGTATGCTCCACACGGATCACACCATCCAACCGCACGGGAACACACGTTTCCTCCAGCGTTTCACGGATCGCAGCTTCTTCCAGCGCCTCGCCCGGTTCGACACGTCCAGCAGGCAGATACCACAACTGCCCGTGTTTGCGCTCGTGGACCAGCAAGAATCGGTCCCCGTCGCGCACGGCGATCACCACGAAATACCATGTCGGGATTGGATCACGCGGCATATAGTGTCCCCTCCACCGTTAATCAGTACGCCGCAAGTGTACGCCACAATACCCACTGTCAGCAAACCGCAGGGTAAGCGTAGATCAAAAGTGACGGCATTTCAATTTGCATTGTTTGTAATTTTTTTCACAAACGTTACAATGCGCATCAACTCTTAGTGTTCCGGTTTTTTAATCAGGCCCTTGTGACGGGTCAGGAGTCGGACATGCTATCGATTTATGCGCAACACACAAGAGACTGGGTACAGCGGGCGCTCCGCCGCACCGGATGGTTCACGTTAGGCATACTCGGCGTCATCGCGTTGGCGCTGATCACCTTCACCGTGATTTCGTCGCAGGAAAGTCTGCAAAACAACTTGCTCTCGTACATGGTGGTCGGCTTTCTGGCACAACTCATCGACGGCGCGCTGGGCATGGCTTACGGCGTGAGTTCGACCACGTTTTTGCTCAGCACGGGCGTTTCACCCGCTGCCGCGAGTGCCAGTGTCCACACCGCAGAAGTGTTCACCACGCTCGCGTCGGGTGCATCACATCTGCGTTTGGGCAACGTAGATCGCCGCATCTTCACCCGGTTGGTGATCCCCGGTATGCTGGGCGGTATCACAGGCGCGTACATCCTCAGCAACATCCCCAGCGACACGATCAAGCCCCTCGTATCAATCTACCTACTGCTGATGGGAGCGCGGATTTTGGTTAAGGCGTTGCGTGCATCACCCCAGGCGCGCGAAGCGATCCAACACTTATTCCCACTGGGGCTGGTCGGCGGCTTCTTCGATGCGATTGGCGGCGGGGGATGGGGTCCGATTGTCACAACAACGCTCGTCGCGCGCGGCAACGATCCCCGCACCACTATCGGGTCCGTCAATACCGCTGAATTTTTCGTCACGTTTGCCGAGGTCGCGACATTCTTGCTCGCGTTTAGCTTCGTTGAGTACCGCACCGTCATCGCCGGACTGGTCATCGGCGGGGTATTGGCTGCGCCGTTCGCCGCGCTGGTCTGCCGCAAACTCTCCGCGCGCAAGTTGATGGTCATCGTCGGCACGCTGATCATCCTGCTCAGCCTGCGCACGATCCTGCAAACTCTCTGATCCTGCATGGTCCACCCACCATACACACAACCGGCTTGCGGGGGCAACTGCAAGCCGGTTTTTAATCCCCTGATAGAGCAACACCATACTCATTACACGGTCAATCAAAAACTTAGGTAGCTTAATAATATTTATATGAATCTGTTTAAAGAATGTTTTGTCATTATGAATTTGATGCGAATCTTTAAGTTGTGTTCTGACACATACCGTTATACTATTTAGATACACTTCTCACAATCATGCATCCAGGAGCGTCCACGTTGACTGAAGATACCAATTCCCAACCGCCCGTTTCTCAACCGCCTGATTCCAACATAAACCCTCCAGCACCGCAGAATGTAGACGCTGCTATTCCTGCCCCGTCAGATTCTGATCCAGAGACACAAGCAGTAATACAAGCCGAGCAACTGATCAATCAGGGCAAACGCAACGAAGGCCTCGCGCTGGTGACTAAAATTCTGACGACCAACCCGAATGTGCCTAAGGCGTTGTATATCTTCGCACAGCTCACACAAGATCGTAGCATGGCCCTTCAAGCACTTCAAAACGCCTTGAACTTACAGCCAAACTATTTCGAGGCCAAGCTATTACTGGAACGGCTACAATCGCAACAGGCCACTCCAGTCCCTAACGTGGTGCAACCCCCACAACAGACAGCTCAGCCCGCCAGCGAGCAAAACCCCTTGATGCAGCAAATGCTGATGCAGCACCACATGCTAATGCAGCAACAAATGGTGAATCAGCAGCAAGTAGCACAGCAACAAATGCAATCTCAACAACAGCTTCAATCCCAACAGCTTGTGAACCAGCAGCAGTTCGCGCAACAAAACATGCTGGGACAGGCCGGCGCACAGATCGGTGTTGAAGCGCAGAATGGATTGGCTTTTTGGATCGGCTTTATCGCTGCCATTTTCGGTTTCTTTGGTGTGGCCCACATCATCAATGGCAAGTTGCTTGCGGGCATCATGTGGATGATCTTAGGCTTTGTATGGGCTGTGATTTTTGCTGCACTCACCTTAACCGGAATCGGTGCATGTATAACGCTGCCACTACACGTTGTCTTCGGCTATTACAACGCTAAGAACGGGGCACGTCAGCAGCGCAAAGTTTTCGTTTCTATGTAGAAACGTTAACGCTCTTTCCAGACAAGGCGCAGTCGTGCGCATCAAAAGGCTAACCGGCAGGTTCGCCGAGCCAATGATGATGAACGACGAGAAACTTGTCTGCGGAACGGGCGTCCTTCAAAAAACACAACCGGCTTGCGGGGGCAACTGCAAGCCGTTTTTTTTTCGTGAGGCGCTAGATCAACCGTAGTTATGAGATCATGTCTCATTATACAATTTCTCTCGCCGGACCAATTCAGGGAAAGTCTACACACGGCATGGTACCGTATTCAGTCTTCCACCAGCAGGTCTTTTCGCATCCAATAGTAGTGGTAGCCTTCGGGATAATCTTCAAGGCGTCCCACAATCCGGTAGCCCATGCGTTGGTAGAAGCCCACCTCACCCTGGAAAGTTTCCACTCGCAGCCTGGTGCAACCCTCTTCGTGCGCCTGGCCTCGATGGTAGCCATCAACTGCCGTCCTAACCCGCGCCCGCGCACTTCTTTCTTCAGTGCCAATAGACTGACATCCACCCACCCCCAATAAGCCCAAATAATCGCCTTGTCCATCAGTCACGCGGATCACAAACCGCTGTGACTGTGGCACTTCCATCAAGGGATAGGCGGTTGTGTGATACTCATTCAGGATTCCTTGAAGAAAACGCTTGAACTCATCCCCCTCTTCACCCGCCATAACAAAGTTGTAGTCACCATCCAAAACACCTGTCATATCAAAAGTATCCTTTACGCTATATGTTCTGATGAATTATCCGCATTTATCGAACGGAGCGATCAAGCCGGTAACAGTCATAGACCGCGCTGATACCAGGACTCACACGCCACCCGATCAGGCGTCCGGCGCGGGCACTGTCACCGGGCCGATGCCGTACTGCGTCCCACCATCCGTCCCCGCGACCTGCATCACGTCATCCGAAAATGCATCATGGATAGCCAGACTGAACAGCCACTCGCCCCCCGGCGCATCACCCAGTGCCACACGGACAGTGTCCACGAATTCCCGCCCCGGTGCCCAGCACGTCGGCGGATACTCCCAATTCAGGGGATTCCACGCCACGTTATCATGCACAGCGCCATCCGGGGCCACACTGATAAGTGACAGGACATACGGGCGTGTGATCTGTCGATCAGCGCGCCAATGAAGCTGCAAGGTCACCTGTTCGGCGGTCGCCTCGATGCTCAATCCAACCAGGGTCACGGCGTCATCACCGTGTTCAAAGGTCACGTACGTGGGAAACGTGGGGGCTTGCGTCGCACGCGGCGGCTGCGGTGGCGGCGTGAAT
>CBEVZO010000488.1:0-3820 GCA_965554365.1 uncultured Anaerolineae bacterium | reverse complement strand
TATGCACATCGACCGCCCGGTGATGTTCTTCAACCCGGTGCTGGACCAGTTCAGCGAGGACATGATCACACTGTGGGATGATTGCATGAGCTTCCCCGATCTATTGGTGTGTGTGCGGCGACATGTTTCCTGCCGCATCACCTACCGCGATCAGAATTGGACCGAGCAGCAGATGACGCTGGACGGCGATCTGTCGGAACTTTTGCAGCATGAATGCGATCATCTGGATGGTGTGCTGGCGGTAGCGCGGGCCATTGATGGCGCGGCGTTCTGTTTGCGCAGCGAACGTCAATTCACCGAGGCATAAAAGGAGCAACCGCACATGGATTACGACACCTTACTTGCTGCCGCCAAAGCCGATCCCGTGATGGCGGATTTTCACGCGCTGCGCATGGCCTACGTGCGCTCGGACCAGTATGCGCCGTATGACATGCTTGGTGACGCGGTGGTCGTGCTGCGTGATGCGCTGACTGGCGGCGATCTCGATGCTGCGTTGACAGCGATTAACGAACTGCTCGCGTTCAACTATCTGGACATTGAAACGCACATGGCCGCCGACTACGTGCATATGCAGCGCGAGAACCATGAAGCGTCTGCGTATCATCGGGCGTTTGCGCGCGGCCTGATCCAGGCGCTTCTCGCGACAGGCACGGGCCGCGATTTCGCGTCGGCGTGGATTGTGATCAACACCGCCGAAGAATACACCGTGCTGCGCGTATTGGGCTTCACGCCCGGTGGACAGCGTTTGATGAAGCATGAGGGGCATAGCTTTGACGTGCTGATCGCCAAACCCCGCAACGGCGGCGATCCGGCGGAACTGTTCTTCAACATCGATTTGCCGTTTAACCAACTGAGCCACCAACTGCGGGACGATGATACCGGAGATTCGTAGGCGGCGGATGGGTTGCCCGCAACACTATGACGGCCCTCAGTTACTCGCAGGCGAGGGCGCTTGAGCGTTCTTTGAATTTGTGTAGCTGCGGGGTTCACTCCGCAGCGATTCGCACGATCACACATATGCGATCAAAGGAATCAAGACCATGACCACACCTCCCGTAACGCTGGACGCCATTCGCACGATGGTCATTTATCATTATGCAGCGTATGAGCGCATGTGGGACTGCATCGACACGCTGACGGATGAGAAGTTTGTGCATACTGTGCCCTACTCCATCGGATCGCTGCGCAATCATGTGATCCACCTCGCCAGCGTGGAGCAGCGTTGGTTAGCGCGCGTGACAAAAACAGCACTGCCGGAGCGCCTGGACTACGACGATTATGTGACGCGGGAAGCGGTGCGCACGGTGTGGGACGTTGCTGCTGCGCGTGTGCGGGCTGCGCTGGATCGGCTCACTGACGCAGCTATGGGGCGTATGGTCACGTATCAGGTGCGGCGCATTGATCCGGTGGAGCGCACGTTCGAGGCCACCACTGCGGTGTGGCGGATTTTGCTGCATGTGATCAATCACGGCACGGATCACCGCGCACAAATCCTGCACATCCTGCACGACTTCGGCGCACCGACATTCGAGCAGGATGCCATCATCCACTGGTGGGATCAGGCGGAGTGAGTGAATAGCAGTCAGAGGTTAGATCGCCGCCCAATCAACAATCTCACGGCGCTCGAAGATCGCCACGCGCGTGAAACCAACACGCCGCGCGAGGTCCAGCGCCCGGTCCAGCGCGAAGCCGACATCATCCGGGTGATGGCTGTCGCTGCCCACCGTCAGGATTTCGCCGCCCATCGCTTTGTACCAGCGCAGCATAGTTTCGGACGGGTTGGGTTGATCCAGGCCGCGCCGCCACGCCGCCGTGTTGATCTCGATGCCGATGCCACCGTCGATGCACGCTTGCCAGATCGGGCGGATCAGGTCTTCGAACGGCGCATCGGGAATTGTGCCGTAGACCTCGGACGCGACGCGCTTGAACACGTCCGCGTGCGCGAGAATGTCGAAGCCGCCCGCCTGGACCATCGTCAACATTTCGGTGTAGTAGGCCGTCACCATTTCCTGCATCGTCGTGGCGCGGAAATAGTCGCGGTCGAAGATACTGTGATCGCCGACCCAGTGCAGGCTGCCTAACACAATATCATACGGATGCTGCACCAACACGGGCTGCAACTGCGCTGCGAAGATGTGCGCCTCGCCGAGTTCCACGCCTGCGCGGATCGTGAGTCCTTCTGGGGCCAACACCTCGCGTGCCGCATTGAGATTCTGAAAATACAGCGCCACATCGTAATGGTCGTAGCAGTAGTCCAGCGGGTGCAGGTCGTAATGCTCGGTGAACGTGATCTGCGTGATGCCGCGTGCGAGCGCGCTGCGGCCCATCTGGATCATGGTCGCCTCGGAGTCGCAGGAAATGTCGGAGTGCATGTGATAGTCGTGCGGAATGCGTCCGTTGGTGTGCGGTGTGTCGGTCATATATGCCTCGTGAAGCTGTTTTGCGGATAATGCGCGCGTGATTATGCCCAACCGTGCCGGATTCCGCGAACGTGGGACAGGCGAGTTCCACCCCACATCAGATCATCAGAACTAATTTTCCACTCACATCCGGTACAATCTCTCATACAATCAAAGGCAACCAACCGGTTTTCCTCACAGTCTGAAGTTCCATCAAGGGGCATGATCCATGTATTCTGATGCACAGGTGCTACGCTTGCTCAATCACCTGGGGTTTGGATTCTCGCACCCGATGGACTCGGTCGGCGATTGGGCAGACCGTCTGGCTGACGACCCGCTGGATGCGCTCGCCGCGCGTTTTGTAAATCAGTTGGCCGATGAATGGTTTGACGCCGATCCGCCGGATACGCTCTGTGAGGAACTTGTCGTCCAGGTCCGCCAACAAATCGCGCGGCATCCCGGCTGGCCGCCGCTGTGGGCGCATACCGTGCGTGTGATGGGGGTCATGCTTGCACTGGCCGAGGAGGCCGGCGTTGATCCCGTGCTCGCCTATTTGGCGGGACTGTATCACGACATCGCCAAACTAGATGAGGAATTGAGCAGCGAGGGGCATGAAGACCTCGGCGCGGCGATGGCGGGACGCGCGCTCAGGGGCAAACTGCACCCTGTGCATATCGAGACGATCCAGGAAGCGATTCGCAAGACTGGCGATGATCCGTTGACCAACGTGCTACACAACGCGGATAAACTGGACAAGCTAGGCGCGTCGGGTGTGGTGCGGCGCGTGTCGTCAGAACCGGATCGCAGATGGTGGACGGATGCACTGTGGCGGGTGAGCGATGCGGCGCGCTATTTCCCCGTGATGCATTTCGATCTCAGTCAGGACTTGGCCGCGAGCAAACGCATGTTTCAGGCGTGGTTTGTCCCGCTGGCAGAGTCGGCGCTGGGCGAGTGATGTGCAGGAGACCTGTTTAATCGTCCCCACAAGATTCCCCAGGCACTCACATAGAGGAAAGGGGCACGGCGCTTGGCCGTAACCCCTGTACGCGCATCAATCGAGCGTCTTGCCCCTGCTAAGCGTGTGGGGAGGCAGCGCGGCGCGAACAAAGTTCGCGTTAGGGGAGGCGTAAACTATGCCTCAGCCTGCGCTTCAAGTTCCGAGGTGCAGTGCGGGCAGCGCAGCGCCGGGATCGGGATGTCGGTGTAGCAGTACGGGCATTCTTTGGTGGTGGGGGCGGCGGGTGCTGCTTCTTCCTGCTTCTGCATCCGGTTCATCTGCTTGACGATCAGGAAGACGACAAAGGCGATAATCACGAAGTTGATCATCGTGTTGATGAACAGTCCGTAGTTGAGCGTCGCGGCCCCAGCCTCTTGCGCCGCCGCCAGCGTGTCGAAATCGCCGTCCGAAAGGTTGATGAACA
>CBEVZO010000487.1:0-3825 GCA_965554365.1 uncultured Anaerolineae bacterium | reverse complement strand
ACTCTACCTGCGGCGATCTTGGCCTCATACGCGGCGACCGCTTCGGGATCAAGCTGCTTGGTTTTGCTCGGCCACGTCGGTTTGTCGGAAAGCGGGGGCAGAGTCACGCGCCCGGCGGCACGCACAAAAAACGTGAATTCGCCGTGCGTCGGCGTGGTAATCAGCACCAGATCGGCGTTGTTCAGCGCCACGAAATCACGCGCGGTTTGCAGTTCAAACACCGTGTCCTGTGCTCGCCAGTGATCGCCAAAGCCCGCCAACAGTTCATCGAGCGTGTTGGGCAACGGCTTGCTGCGGCTGAAGCGCACCTTGAACCACGCGCCGAGTTTGCTGGCCTCGACCGCCATCCGCACCCCGGACCCCTGGGTATACGCTGCCGAGTGCAGTAGCAGAATCGCCTCTTGCAGCGTTTCCTGATTCGCATTTAGCAGCGGATTCGATTGTAACTGCGGGATCGGGTTCAGTTGCAACTGTGCGCCGACCCACTTCAGCAGTTCGTTGGCGTGGAAGGGGCGAATTGCGCGCTCCGGGATCGGCAAGCCCTGTTTATAGCGGATCAGGTAGGTCCACGCGTTGAACAGGTTTAAGACATTGATCACCTTGCTTGTGGCGCGGTTTTTCCAGTAGCCGGGTGGTTTATCCTGCGCTTCCGGCATGTCGCTGAGTTCCATGCTGGAAACGGCCTCGTTCAGCGCACCTGTGATGCGGTTGTACAGCAAAAATTGCAAATCGGCGAGGGCATCCCAATCAGGGTCACGCATGATGCAGCCTGCTTTCGTCTTGGTTTCTATGCCGTACAAATCCCGTTAAAAAAGCGTTGTCCGTGTCATTAAACGCACGAATGCGGAGCCGCTCAGGGTTCCGCATTCGACTATGCTTTTTGTCATGTGGGGATGGCTGATGCCGCATCCCCGGCTCGATCATGGTTGGACGCGATGTTGCTCCGGTGTGATCCAGTTCGCGACCGGAATCGCGGTTACTGTGAGTGCCGTGACATGCTGGCGCACATCGGCGAGCGCTTCGTGATACATGCGCAGCAGATCGTCGTCCGGGTCTTTATAGCGCCGCAGCGTTTGCAGCGAACACATCATACAGCCGCGCATAGCCCGGTAGCTGTCCGTCTCGCAGGATAGACACCCGTTGAGGCGGATCATTAGCAGCATAAACGCGAGTACCTCTTCGTGTGTTTCGGGCAACGACAATACCCGATTAACCAGCGTATGCCACACTGCCCCGCGCGATTCACGCAAGCGCGGAATCGCATAATGGGGAAACATCAACTCGTTTTTCGTGTACATCCCACCCCCGTTGGCTGCGCAACCAGGTCCCAATAAAACGTATGGTCAGCGTGGCACCCGACTCAGCACACGCTGATATTAGGATAAGGAACGTGTTCTTATTATGATAGCGTACCTCAGTACCAGATGGGGTTATAATAGGGTTTATTTCTAGCGCGGTTTGCGGTTTGGATATTTGAATAGCGTTGCAGCCAGGGCGGGACGAAGAGCGCATATTACCCCTTAGTTCCTTGCGCTGCACCCCTGCCACCGAGTGCGTTTCAGATGCTAGGCAAACTCACTGGTCTCGGATTTACCCCTCCCTAAATCCCCTCTCCGCCAGTGGAGAGGGGACTTCACCACGCGATCAACTCCCTCTTTCTCCGCCTGCGGGGAAAGGGGGTTGGGGGGATAGGGGCTGTAGTGTCTCATAGGGGCAACCCCCACCTGAGAGTCCCAATAATAGCACCCCTGCGTTATGCACAATCTGCAGCATGATCGTACAATGATCGTAATCAATGGGCACACGCGGAGAGAAACCTTATGTTCGAGGCCAGTCATCTGCAATATAACATCGTCAGCGGCTACATTCAGATTGTCTCGGATGGACATCACCTGCCTGCGTTCTGGGCGCACCCCGAAGTGGGCGGGCCGTTTCCCGCGCTGGTGCTGCTACATGATGCGTGGGGCTTGACCCCACACATCCGAGCCGAGGCGCGGCGTTTTGCCCAACGCGGTTTCTATGTCATCGCGCCGGACCTGTTCAACCGCGAGATCGCCGAGACTCCAGAGCAAGCGCAGGCGCTCAGTGCAAACACCGGCCTCGTGGGGCGCTCCTATGTGCTGGCGGCGCTGCACGCCCTGCGCACGCACCACAAATGTAACGGCAAGATCGGCTTGATCGGGTGGGGTTTCGGCGGACAGTTGGCGATTCATGTGGGGTCGGCGCGTGACGATCTGCATGGGATCGTGGCATTCTACACTGTGCCGGAAGATATCTCGCCCGCCGAACTGCGCATGATGTCGGCTCCACTGTTGGCGCTGTTTGGCGCGAATGATCCGGCCACGCCCGAAGACCAGATCGCGGTGCTGCGCACGACGCTCGCGACAACGGACATGGCGCACGAGGTCGTAGTGTATTCTGGCGTGGGCCGCGACTTCTTCAACGATGCACTCCCGGACTCCTTCAACGCTGACATTGCCGCAAATGCCTGGGCCCGCGCGCGCGCGTTCTTCAACGCGCACCTGGAGTTTCCGACGCCCACCGATCCCGACACGCCGGACACCTTCGCGCCGGGGCAGGTGTATTGATGCGGCGCGCGTGAGGCAAACACAAAAAAAAACGCCGCTCCCAGCCAACGCGCTTGCAAGCAAACGTCAGGGAAAGAAGGAGTCAGGTATTCACACAGCATCGTCAAACTATTGATGGTGTATGATACTGAGCGCCGAATCTTGTTCAATTCGTGAGATGTACTATGACTGACACTGAAAATCGAAATTTCTTGCAGCGCCTACGCGAAAAGGTGTTCCAAGAGAAGCAAGACCCAACCTCCGAAGAAAGCGCGCGGCTGATCGAATTGGCTCAAGCCGAATGCAATTTCGAGGCGATGGAATTGCTCATTCTCATCACCTGGTTGTACAGGCGGTGTCCAGAGTTCGAACCCTGGACTGCTTACTACACCTACGCACGACAACACTGTTGCGGATATTGGAGCGAACAGGAAGTTAATCGGTTGCTCACACTGGCAGTTCAGGCTTATCCCTTTGATGAAGAAGATCGATTAGCTTATGAGACAGCCATTGAGTTGATTCGCCGCGCGCCGCATGATTGGATGAGTGTGCATTTGTTTCTGGGTGCAGCACGGCTCTTTTTGCCAGAGAGCGAACTGGTACGCACGCTGTATCGCTTGGTTGCCTTAACACCCTCGGCAGAATTGGCACACGATGCAAGAGTTACACCCGCTACCCAAAATTACACACTGGGCACATACTTTGAGCAGTATTGGATGAGGTTCGCAAATGAGAAGTACAAACGCGAGGCCATCCATTACTATCAAAAAGCTTTGGATCAGGGATTAGACGTTCATATAGCTAGAGTTACCCATAATGCTATTGCGCGACTTGAAACTGCTGAGTAAGGACGCTGCTCCGCTACGCTTAGGGCGGGTTTGGAAACACCGCCCCTACAAAATCGTCTTGCCGCACACCGACAACACGCAAAACGCCGCCCCCAACGGGACGGCGTCGTCGTGTTTGTGCGATTGCAGCGCGCGGTGTGTTACCCGTGCTGCACTGCGATGCGGCGCGGCTGCGTTTCGGGGCGCTTCGGCAGCACCAACGTCAGCACACCATGCTCGAATGTGGCTTCGGCGTTCTCCGTGACCAGCGTATCGCCTAGACGCAGACTGCGCTGGAAGCCACCGTAGCGGCGCTCACGATAGGTCACACGGTCGCTCTCATCGGTCTGCTCGTCCGCAACCGTGCCCGTGATGACCAGTCGATCACCTTCCACTTCGATGTTTACATCTTCCGGGCGGATACCGGGCAG
>CBEVZO010000486.1:0-3828 GCA_965554365.1 uncultured Anaerolineae bacterium | reverse complement strand
ACCTGCTCAACATGAACCGCGCGCCGCGTTTCTCGACCTACAACGAGATCACGCGCGCCGACGAAATCCTGCGCGGCGACCCGGCGAAACGCATGGTCTACGCCTACACACAGTTCGAGCGCAATCCATTTCTTGCGACAGAACCGCTCGTCGTCAAATGCGTGGACGTGGTCGTGCTGCGGCGTGGACAGGCCGTGATCATCACCTACCGCGAGGAACGCAGCGCCTTCGACGACAACCTGTACCGCTTCGAGAACCTGCTCAGCACGGTGGAGATTTTCTAATGCAGCAACCTCAGCGCCACATGCTATTCTTCAAGTTCGCCCTGGGCGGCTCGCTGCTGCTGATCCTGTTCAGCATCGGCGTCGCGTTTATGCCGTTGGGCCACTCCACCGCCCAGGACAGCGCGACCATGACGCCTACCATCACACCCGCGCCGCGCCTCGAACTCAACGAGGAACGCATCAAGCGCGCGACCGTGTTCATCATGCAGACCTACGAGAGCCGGGGCCAGCAGGTGATCTCGTGTGTCGGATCGGGATCGCTGGTGAGTTCAGATGGCCTGATCCTGACGAACGCGCATATTGCGCTGCCGAGCGAAATCTGCCGCGCGGATCGCATCGTCATCTCGATCACGGTAAACCTGAACGAGCCGCCCATCCCCACCTATACCGCCGAGATTGTAGACTCCAGTAAGGGGCTTGATCTCGCCGTGCTGCGCATCAACGGCTATCTCGATGGACGCGAGATTGAGCCGGGCACGCTGCACCTGCCGTTTGTCGAACTCGGCGACTCGCTGGGCGTCACGCTGGACGACACAATCACAGTCGTGGGCTATGCAGACTTCGGCAACGCCCCGGTAGACACACGGCGCGGCACAATCAGCGGCTTCACGGCGGAGTCGCGCGCCGGAGATCGCGCCTGGATTCGCACGTCCGCGTCGATCCCCGGCACAATCAGCGGCGGGGGCGCATACAACCGCGACGGCAAGCTGATCGGCATTCCGACCATCGCGCCCGCGCGTGCCGCAGGCGAAATTCTCAACTGCCGCGTGATCCAGGACACCAACGATGACGGGCGCGCCGACGACAATGATCGCTGCGTGCCGGTCGGCGGGTTCATTAGCGCCCTACGCCCCTCACGTCTCGCACGCGGACTCGTGCGTGCGGCGGCGCTCAACATCCAGCAAGGCGGCGATCTTACGCCCGACCTCCCCGCCACTACCACAGCGCAACCCGTATTCCGACGGCTGTTCTTCACCACGCGCATCAACGAGGCGGGCGTCCCGGCTAACGTGGTCGGCGGCGTCCCCACCGGCACAACGAGCCTGTACCTGTTCTTCGACTACGCCAACATGGTCGATGGCATGGTCTACGAACTGCGCGTGACCATTGACGACGTGCCCAACACGACCTACAGCCTCCCGCCGATTACGTGGAGTGGCGGCGCGAACGGGACGTGGTTCATCGGCAGCACAGGGATTCCCTGGCCCAACGGCGAGTACAACTTCCGTCTGTTCATCGAAGGGCGCGAAACCGCCAGCAAACGCATCTCCATCGGCGGTGGCCCCACCATGGAACCACAGTTCACCGACATCGTGTTCGGCGTGCTGGACGACAGCGGCAATCTCGCCGGGACTAGCTATGTGCTACCGGAAGGCAGCGCGATCCAGGCGCGTTTCAACTACCGCAACATGCAGCCCGACGCCTCATGGAGTTATATCTGGTACTTCAACGGGCAGGAACTCCTGCGCGACACGATCGCATGGGAAGGTGACACACAAGGCGCATTCGTCATGCCTGCTGCGGGCGAATTCCTCCCTGGCCCGTACAGGTTGGAGCTATACGTCAACAACGCGCTCAGCGCCACCGCCGACTTCGTGATCGCAGGCGGCGCGGAAGTCTACACCACACAAATTTTCAGCAATTTCGAGTTCACCGACGCGCAGATCGCCGGTATTCCGACTGGCACAATCCGCACCGACTTCCCCGACCGCCCGCAAGAACTCTACGTGTTCTTCGACTGGCGCTTACTCGCGCCCGGCACACCCTGGACCCGCCGCTGGCTCGTGGACGACGAAACCCTGTTCGAGATCACCGAACCCTGGGACGCCAACACCAGTGGGGCAGACTACTATGTCGGGTTGCGTAGCCTCGATCTCCTGCCGGACGCAACCTACACCTTCGAGATCATCCTCGCCAACGTGGTGCAGGCGCGTGTCGAAGCAAAAATCGGCCTGGGACAGCTTCGCGCCGAAGAATTCGAGAGCGCCGAAGGTGTGCAGATGATCGGACGCATCACCGACGCCGAAACCGGCCTGGGAATTCCGGGCGCAATCTTTATCGTGTTATTATCAGAATACAGCGTCGAGGATTTTCTGTGGCAGGAGGCGCAAGTATTGGGCTTCTCACTCGCCGACAGCAATGGTTACTTCCAGGTCGAAGAACTGCTGGAACGCGGCTCGCTGCAAGAGGACGTACTCTACAGCGTCGTGGTGCGCGCGGAAGGTTATTTGCCCGTCAACGCCGACGGTATCCCCATCGGCGTGAATACCGAGAGTCCCGTCGAGATCAACGTCGAACTGAGCCGCAACTAGCGAGGGTCTGGTATGCCACCTTCTGCTATTCTGGTCGTCGGGGAAGACTATCACCTTACCGCCGGCATCTGCGACACGCTCGAACTCGCTGGCTACAAACCCCGGATCGCACCCGATCCGATCCAGGGAAAGACAATAGCGCGGGAATACGCGGACGTTAACCTGTTCCTGTTCAAACCATTCGATCCGCAAACGCTATTGCACGGCGTCGCTAACTTGCTGCGCCACAGACCATAACACCAAAACTCAAATCTTATGCGACGACTGCTGACCCTTTCCCGTTTTGCCCTGCTTCTGCTGCTCCTACTGGTGCTGCTGCCCCTGCCCCACGCCACACGGACAGCCGCATCCCCCACCGGCCAACCTGATGATCCCATTGAGGCGCTCATCGCCGGATGGACAGCAGAGGAACGCGTCGGGCAGTTGATGCTGGTCACGTTCGAGAGCAGCAGCCTGCGCCGTGACACCGCCATCGCCCAGTTGATTTCGCTCTACAACATCGGCGGCGTGGTCCTGCTCGCTGAAAACGACAACATCAACGGGCAGGTCAACACACCGCGCCTCGTGCAATCCCTGACCACCGAACTGCAACAGCTTGCCTACGACAACGCGCAGGCCACCCAGGACCGCACCATCCCGCGCGCGTTTGTGCCGCTGTTCATCACCACCACGCACGCGGGCAACGGCCAACCGGACACCCAGATCGCGCAAGACACCACACCCTTACCCAGCCAATTGGCGCTTGGTGCCACATGGAATATCGGCTACGCGCGGCAGGTCGGGCAGATCGCGGGCATCGAACTCAGCGCGATGGGCATCAATATGTTGCTCGGCCCCGCGCTGGATATCGCACAACAGCAGCAAACCGAGCAATCTATCGACCTGGGCGTGCATACCTACGGCGGTGAACCGAACTGGGTCGGGCAGATGGGCGCAGCCTACGTCACAGGCGTGCATGAAGGCAGCCAGGGCCGCATCGCCGTCATTGCGCAGGATTTCCCCGGCCTCGGCTTCGCAGACACACAACCCGATCAGGAAATTCCCGTTGTGCCGCGCTCAGTGGCCCAACTCAGCGCGTTCGATCTGCTGCCCTTCTATGCTGTGACCGGCGCAGCGGGCACAACGCTCGCCCGCGCTGATGGGATGCAGTGCGCCAATATCCGCTACCAGGGCGAGACGGTGCGTTCGATTACCGGGCCGGTGTGCGTGGATGAAGACGCCGTAAACGCCCT
>CBEVZO010000485.1:0-3829 GCA_965554365.1 uncultured Anaerolineae bacterium | reverse complement strand
GCGGCAGCCCAACAATTGCACGCGCAACGCGATGCGTGGCTCAACCCGCCGGGTGTTACGTCGCCGTCGGCGCTCAAACGTCGCACGCTGACCAACCTGTACAACGCGCTGACCGTGTTCCGGGGCACAGCGTCCGGTCGCTCCGAGATCGCGGCGGGCGAGTTCGCGCCGCGCCTGGATACGCTGCATCAGGCGTTGGATCACGCCGTGTGTGATGCGTATGGCTGGCCGCACGACATCCTGGCAGACGAGGA
Organism: uncultured Anaerolineae bacterium; assembly: GCA_965554365.1. GTDB lineage: Bacteria > Chloroflexota > Anaerolineae > Aggregatilineales > Aggregatilineaceae > CAYRNY01. The sequence continues at coordinate 3,575 of CBEVZO010000485.1, read as the reverse complement.
AGAGATTTTGCGGCGGCTGCTCGCCTTAAACTTGCAGCGCGCGCAGGCACACACCCCCTGAGTGATATCAAAGGGCGTCTGAAATCAGGCGTCCTTTCGCATTTTATGGTGTTACAAATCATATCCTTCTTTTCGCAAGCGATGTTATAATGCGGGCGTGGGTCTAATGGTCTTAAGGAGTATCTTATTATGCAACGGATTTTTGCCATTATCACGCTGATCGTCCTCATCATCTGCGCCACCGCCGTCCCCCTCACCCATGCACAAAACGGCCCGCCCCGCGAGTTCATCTCCGTCTGGAACTCCGGCAACCTGACACCATTGGCACAGTTTGATCCGGGCGACGTGTCCGATGTGGCATGGTCGCCGGACGGACACACGCTCGCCGCCGCCGCGCCGCAGGGGGTACTGGTATATGACATCGCCAACATCAACGCCGACGCCCGCCTGCTGCGCGGTCACAAACGCGCCGTGACTGCCGTCGCCTACAACACCGCCGGAACGGTCCTGGCATCTGGTGGCGCGGATCAAACCGTCCGACTGTGGGATGCCGTCACAGGCGCGCCAGTAGTCACGCTCATCGCCCACGGCAGAGACATTACCACCCTGACCTTCAGCCCTGATGACACCATGCTCACCGCCGGAAGTCTGGACGGCACAGTGCGCCTATGGGATATGACATCCTACTACACCACCATCAGCGTGTTGCAGCATGACGCCGCAGTCGATGCCATCGCGTTTAGCCCCGACGGGATGCGCCTCGCCGTCGCCACCACTGAACCGCGCGCCAGCCGCTTGTGGGACCTGCGCAGCGGCAGCAGTATGCCGATTATGCTGGAAACCGCCGTCACGTTCAGCCCGGATGGGTTGCTCCTGGCGGGCGGTGGCAACGGCACGCAAATCGTGGACCCGACAACAGGCAACACCACCGCCAGTTTCGCGCGCGGGCTGTTTGGCACAATCGCCTACAGTCCCGATGGTGCGCTACTCGCAGCAGGCTCGACGTCTCCAGCGGACGATATCCTCCTGCTAGATATTGAGTACGGCGGCGAGGGGCTAGCGCGCTTGCGTCATCGCGGCAGGATTCACGCGGCACGCTGGAGCGCGGATCAGACATTACTCGCGTCGGCGGGCGCGTTCGGGATCATCGTGTGGGGCGTGCCTGCGGGATGATGTGCTGTTTACCTTCCCGCTCAACACTTACGCGGGAAACAAGGTAACCACAAAAACAGAGATATGCGGCAGCGCAGATCGCCCGGCCCTACAAGGACCGGGCTATATTTCGGAAGGACCGTAAACGGCCCTGTGCTGTATATCACACAAGAGCACTTGAGCGTCCTTCGATTTTGAGTAGCGGCGGGGTTCACTCCGCAGCGATCTACGCGATCACATACGCTTTTTCTCGGAGGCACACACTCCATGACCACCTACGGCCTGGACCTGACGCAATTCTCCCTAAACAGCTTCCGGCAAACGCTCGCATCCGGCGATCTACTGCCCAGCCGCAAGATACTCGGCGAGCAGATCGCCGCACGCTTCGCCGCATTAGAGGCCGCCGGGATCGTGACGGTCAAGGCGCTGGCGGAGGCCGATCCCGCTGAGTTTTACGCGCGGCTGTTGGCAGTGAACGCGGATCGGCAAATTTACCAGGCGACGTTGGGCCGCCGGGACGCAGACCTCACGATTACGATGGCGCAAGAATTGCCGCAGGTCGTGGAGTATTGACAAAAATTGCAGCGGGCCGCACGCCTCTGGCATCAATTCATGCACCCGTTGCCCCCTTCTTCTGTACTTCGCGTAATCCTCTTAAATCGTCTATTATTGGAGGTCCGTCTGGACGGCCAGCGGATCATACCACGCAGCAGGTGGGGTGCTGCGGAGACCCTTATGCGTAATCTGATCGCCCGAGTGCTTCATACCATCGAACACGTGCATGACACGGCAAGCTGGGCTGTGCGTCAACGGTTGGGCGTTGGCCCGGTACAACTGCTACCTTACCGGGGCTATGGCACGTCACAGTCGATTACGGCGCTCGCGCGTGCCGTAGCGGACTGGCGCTACGGCCCTCCCCACCCAGATGATTCGACATGGCGCAACATCGTTAACGTATTTCACGCTTTCCACACGCACGAAATACCTTACGCACGTGTGCGTGCGCGCTTCATGGACCAGGAACAAATCGTCACCGCTGACGAAGAGGGCGGCATCGTCGTGCGCTTCGATCTAGACACACCCCCGCCTACTGATCGCACCTGGCACACCGTCGATCTCGAACTGCTGGATTACGCTGATCACCCCGGCGCACGAACACAGGCTCCGGTGCTGATCCCCTCCCCCAACGCGGAGTACGGGATCATCAGCGACATCGACGACACGGTGATCCACACGAACGTGGCAAACAAACTTGCGGTGGCGCTCAACACGATTCGCTTCAATCCCTATACACGCACCGAAGTTCCCGGCGCACCAGGATTCTTCCGCGCGCTGGAACGCGGGATGCACGGTGGCCCGAACCCGGTCTTCTGGGTGTCCACATCGCCGTTTAACGTCTTTGAGTACCTTGACACATACTTCCGCGTCCACGATATCCCGTTCGGCCCCATGACGCTGATCAACATGGGTTTCACCACGACGCAAATATTCCGCCCGCATCCACGCACGCACAAACAGACACAAATCAACCGTATCATGAACATGTATCCCGATCTCTCCTTCATCCTGATCGGCGACAATGGCGAAGAAGATGTCGAGATTGGGGTCGCTACCGCGCACCTCTACCCCGGACGTGTGAAGGCGATCTACATGCGCGACTGTTTCCCACACAAACCCGATCCGGCTACTCACGCCCTGGCCGACGAAGCGCGCGACATGGGGATCGATCTACTGCTCGTGCCGGACATGATCGCGGCTGCCCAGCACGCCGCCGACAAGGGTTTCATCACCCCCGACGCCCTCGATACGCTCTAGCGTCGCACCGGGATGCATGATCTTCCCCCGTTGACGTGGGAGGAGGCGCGGTACGCGGCGTTAACTCCCTCCCCGCCAGCGATACTACCCCCGAAATAGCCAGATTTCGGCGCTTTGTGGTGAGACCTGGCTCGTGGTAACTGTTGGCGAAGTCGATTCATGGGTGTTTTGTAGGGGCGATGCTTGCGTCGCCCGATTGGGTAGGGCAAGCCCTACGCCCTACAAAAACAGGTTCGCCAACAGTATCGCCAGCGGGGAGGGCTGGGGTGGGGTCGCCCGCACAACCTACTCCGCCGTGCCGCCGCGCGTGTGGTATACTCGCCGCCGAGTATCCGCACGCATGTCGCCCCCACAAAGTGAGCCAACCGCTATGGACTTCTCCCTCATCCTCGCCGTCACCGCGCTGTATGTGGGGCTGGTCAAAGGTGGCCTCGGCCCGGTTGGGGGCGCGCTGATCGTGCCCCTGCTCAGCACACAGATGTCCGTCGCCGGCGCGGTGGCCCTGACGCTGCCTCTGCTCATTGTCGGGGACTGGTTTGCGCTGCCCGTATACTAGTTAACCTTCACAATAGGGCACAAAGTAGGTAAACTCAACCGCAGTTCCAGTC
>CBEVZO010000484.1:0-3835 GCA_965554365.1 uncultured Anaerolineae bacterium | reverse complement strand
CGAAGTAGTACAGGATGGTGAAACAGGCTGGTTGGTCCCGCCGTGTGATGCAGATGCTATCGCCGCTGCACTGCTGGAAGCCCTGACGCAGCCAGAAGAACGACAAACACGCGGGGCGGCAGGTCGCCAACGGTTGGAGCAGCAGTTCACCGTCGGAGCGATGGTCACGCACACGTTGGACGTGTATCGTAGGCTGGAGGCACGCGGCTGATGTGTGGCATCTGCGGCATGCTCAACCTGGACAGCGCGCCAGTTCCACACGCTGTATTGACGGCGATGAACGCCACGCTGATCCATCGCGGCCCGGATCAAGGCCGTGAGATCATCAACGGGGCGTGCGGGCTGGCGAACCGCCGCTTAGCGATCCTCGATCTATCGCCCAGCGGCGCACTGCCCATGCAAAACGCCGCCAAGACGATCAGCATGGCGTATAACGGCGAGGTCTACAATTTTCCCGACCTGCGGCGCACATTAAAAGCTGGCGGTTATACGTTCCGTTCCACGTCCGACGCCGAAGCAGTGATCGCGCTCTACGAACGGCATGGGCTGGATTTCCTCGACCATCTGCGCGGGATGTTCGCGTTGGCGCTGTGGGACGCACCTAACCGCACGCTCGTGCTGGCCCGCGACCGCATGGGGCAAAAACCCCTGTACTACTATCAAGATGCGCAACGTTTGATCTTCGCCTCGGAGATCAAGGCCCTGCTGCGCCATCCTGATGTGCCGCGTCAACCGGCCCGCCACCTGACACCGCTACTGCTGGCCTATGGGTACGTGCCTACGCCTCAGACGTTCTTCGACGGCATTCACATGCTGCCGCCGGGGCACGTTCTGATTGTGCGTGACAGCAAGATCACCGTGCGCCCCTACTGGACTCCGCCGCCCTTTACGGGAACCGATTCCCACGCGCAGGCCGCCGACTATCTCGACGAACTACGCACACTGCTCGAAGAAGCGGTGCAACTGCGGCTGCTCAGCGACGTGCCGCTAGGCGCGTTCCTTAGCGGGGGCCTTGACAGCAGCTTGATCGTGGCGTATATGGCACGGCACATGACTGAACCCGTCAAAACCTTTGCCATCGGCTTCGCGGGCGAACCCTCCTACGACGAAACTTTCCATGCGCGCCGCGTCGCAGAGCATCTGGGCACGGAACATCGCGAATTCATCGTAGAGCCGGATGCCATCGCACTGCTGCCTTTTCTCGTGTGGCAGCACGATCAGCCGTTCGCGGATTCCTCAGCGATTCCAACGTTTCTGGTCAGCAAACACACGCGCGAACACGTCACGGTTGCGCTCACAGGCGACGGGGGCGATGAGTTATTCGCGGGCTACGAGCGTTTCCACGCGGCTACACTCGCCGCGCGCTATCGCAAACTGCCCGGACTCGTGCGCGGCGGCATTGAAGCGGTCGTGGGTCGCCTGCCGGAAGCAACATCCTACCGGGGGCTGGCACAGCGTGCGCGGCGGTTCGTATCTGGGGCAGCGCTGCCGCCCGCTGAGGCGTATTTCTTCTGGCTGCGGCTGTTTGACGACGATTTGATCGCCGCGCTGTTCGACGGCACACCTGCTCCTACGCCCACCACACATTTCACCGGACTGTTTGCGCCAAATGATCCGCGTGATTTCACCGCTCAACTGCTCGATGTGAATCTCACCACCTATCTACCCGACGATCTGCTGATCAAAGCGGACCGTTCCAGCATGGCCCCCTCGCTGGAAGCACGCGCGCCATTTCTCGATCATAAGCTAGTCGAATTCGCGGCACGCATTCCGTCAAATCTCAAGCTGCGCGGCGGTGTCACCAAGCACATTCTGAAAGAAGCTGCTGCCGGACTGCTGCCAGATCACATCATTCACCGCAAAAAGCACGGCTTCGGCGTGCCGGTAGGCCGCTGGTTCCGCGAAGACCTGCGCGACTATACCCGCGAGATACTGCTCGACCCGGTCACATTGGAGCGCGGGTATTTCCGTGCCTCCGCGCTGCGTCAGTTGCTCGACGAACACACCAACGGCCAGCGCAATCACGGCCAACGCATCTGGACACTGCTCACGTTTGAGTGGTGGTTCCGCCTGTTCATTGATCCGCCCACACCTACTGCTCCCTGAGGAACCGTATGCCCACACACCGTCCCATTCGTGTTATGCGCATCATCGCCCGTCTGAACGTGGGCGGCCCCGCGATTCACGTTACGCTGCTCACCGAAGCGATGCAGCCTCCCGACTTCGACAGTACGCTTGTCTGCGGGCAGATCGGGGAACACGAGGGCGATATGGCGTATCTGGCAGAGGCACGCGGCATCACGCCGCAGTATATTGCCGCGCTAGGCCGCGAGCTCGCCCCACTGCGTGATATGGTCACGCTGTTCAAGCTGTGGAGACTGATCCGTCAAGTGCGGCCTGATGTAGTGCATACACACACAGCCAAAGCAGGATTTGTCGGACGTATCGCGGCATGGCTGGCACGCGTCCCGGTACGGCTGCATACTTTTCACGGGCACGTTTTTCATGGCTATTTCAGCCCCGCCAAAACACACCTGTTTCTCTGGTTGGAACGTCTCACCGCGCGGTTCTCTGACCGGTTGGTGACGATTAGCCCCGGTCTGCGTGATGAACTGGCGCACACCTATCGTATCGCGCCTGCCGAGAAATTCACCATTGTGCGGTTAGGTTTGGAGTTGAAGCCTTTCGCCGCCACACCACGCAAAACGGGCGACTTCCGCGCGCAATTCAACATCCCCGCCGATGCACCATTAGTCGGCATTGTGGGGCGTGTCGTACCGATCAAGAATCATGCGCTGTTCCTGCAAGCGGCCCAACGCGTGCGCGAAGCTATGCCCGACGCGCACTTTGTGATCGTGGGTGACGGCGAACTCCGTGTCGCCGTTGAAAGTCAGGTGACGGAGCTTGGTTTGCAAGACGCAGTCACCTTCACAGGCTTCCTACGCGATCTGAAGCCCGTCTACGCCGACATGGACGCGCTCGTCATTTCCTCTGACAACGAGGGTACACCCGTTTCGATCATCGAGGCGCTGGCGGCAGGCGTGCCGGTCGTGTCCACCGCCGTCGGCGGCGTGCCGGACCTGCTCAACCAGGGCGCGTATGGGCGGCTGACTCCACCGGGCGATGCAGGAGCGTTGGCGGAAGCAATCAGCGCGACACTGAGTGACGACACAGACGATCAACACGCCATCCAGGACGCGATCATCGCCCAATACGATATCAGCCGCCTGGTCGCTGACCTGAGTACGCTATACCGCGATCTGCTGGCAACAAAGGGAAAAGGTCCAGCCCATGAGCGTTGATCCCTCCCAGTCTCCGCTGCGCCGCTATGCGATTGGCGCGTGCCTGGTGGTGTTACTGATCGCCGTGTATTTCGTCACCTACAACGGCTATGCGATCAGCCGTGACGAGTGGTTCCTGTTCGATGCGACCGAAAGCATGGCACGACGCGGCGATCTGGCGCAGAATTACGAATTCGACGCTTACCCGCCACAGTCCGCCGCAGAAGCAACCCCGCCACCTGCTGATACCGAACCCCTGCAACCAATCCTGGCGGCCCCACTGTTCCTGATCGCGCAACATCTTCCCGGTATTGGGCTGGTGCATACCGTGTGGTTGTTCAACATCCTGACTACCGCGCTCACGGCGGGCGTGCTGTACGCTTACGGACTGGCACGGGGTTATCGTCCACGCGTAGCAGTATTAGTCGCGCTGGTGTTTGGACTGTGTACAATTGCGTGGCCCTACAGCCGCACATTTTTCCGCGAGCCATTGTTCACGCTGCTGGCCCTGCTCAGCGCCTACCTCATGCTGCGCATCCGTCAGCAGTTGGCAG
>CBEVZO010000483.1:0-3846 GCA_965554365.1 uncultured Anaerolineae bacterium | reverse complement strand
GTGTGAGGCACAATGTATTCCTGGTATTCCTGTTGATGTGCTGCAGCGGGTCATAGTTTGCGATTCTGAAACATCAAGCCAAAACCGCGCCGTGTGATAATGTATTCGTGGCCGGGATCAGCTTCGGTGAGGCGTTTGCGCAGGCGGCTCACCAGCGCGTCAATGGTCTGGTCGCTGACATCCTCATCAAGACTCCACACCGCCGCGACGACCTCCTCGCGGGTGACAATGCGTTCTGGATTGTCATAGAGGGCCGACAACAGCGCAAACTGATTCGGGCTCAACGGCGGCTGCAAGGGTAACCCACCGACGGTCACACGCGCTGCGCCATAATCAATTTCCAGCCCTGGCCTGATCTGCACGTTGTCCATCTGCGCTGTCGTGGCGGGATCGTCAAACACCCAGGTACTCACCTGCGCAAAGTCCACCACGTCGCCCGCGCGCAGCCGGTGACGTTCGCCTGGTTCCAGTCGTTTGCCGTTCACAAACGTGCCGTTGGTGCTGCCCGCGTCAGCGATATAAATGTTGAGATGGTCGCTGGTGCATTCAGCGTGCAAGCGTGAGACTTCGGTGAAGTCCAACACAAAATCACATTCGCGTGCGCGCCCTACCGTAAAGGGAAACGCGACCAGATCGACGGCTTTCCCGGCCTGCGCCCCGTCCTGAATCAAAAAGCGTTGTACGGATGGCATGATGCTGCCCCTTCAGTCGTTTTTTCCAGTATGACGGAACTCCGCGCAACGTTTCTTGTCGTCAGCCTGACGCACGCCCAACGATTACGTGATGACATCTCTGCGCTGTGTCTTATTCAGCCTTGTCGTCGCCGGATTAGTCGTCTGCTGCGTCGTCCGTTGCGCCGCTTTCCAGCCCGATACGCCGTTCAAAATCGGCGAGCGCCTGCTGCATTTGCTGCTGACGAATGCTGTTAGTGACATCGCCGCGCGTGCGTTGCAACACCCCACGCAGTCCGTCCATCCGGCGGCGCAGCCCGCCCGTCACGGCATCGTGAAAGTCGAACGAAAGCAGCACCCCGTAGATCGTGTCCATTGAGCTGAGCAACTGCTCCGCTGAGTCGGAGTGACCTTTACGGATAATGTCGAGAATTTGCCGCCGTAGTTCGCTTGCCGCCTCCGCTAACCCATTGAGATACGTTGATCCTTCCACACCCAACGACTCCGGGGTGGGCAGCGCCTCGTCGCGCACCAACGCATAGGTGGCATACGCCTCAACATACTCTTTGAGCGCATCCTGGGTATAGCCGCTGAAATATAGATCAGGAAACTCTGCGACCTGTGCGCGCAAAATGTCCGCTTCCACACGCGCCTGATCCAACCGTTCACGCGCTGTGTCCCACTCATGACGATGCACCGCGCGAATCGCATTAGCGCAATGCTGGATCAGCTTACGCGACTGGTTGATCGCGGCATCACGCGCGGCACTTTTAGCGGTAAACGTTGCGCGGACTTCTTCAGCAATAGTATCGAGAACGTCGAGATGACTCATGTGGGGCAATCCTTAGCTATTCTGGTCGGCGTCGCCGCCGTCATTATCGTCACCACCGTTGGTGTCACCATTATTGTCGTCATTGTTTTCGTCGGACTGTTCATCTTCGTCGTCGTTGCTGCGAATCGTGCGGAACAGTTGATCCGCGAGCGACTGCGGGCGTGGTGGCATTTTGATTTCGCCGTGCTGCGCTTCGTAGCGATTGATATTATCTTGCAGTGCCACCAGCAGCATCTTGGCGTTGGTCGGCGTCAAGACGATGCGCGCCCGGACCCGCGCCTTTGGCACGTTCGGTAAAATCTGCGCGAAGTCAAGGAAGATTTCCCAGGGCGAGTGAGTGATGATCGCAAAGTTGGCATAAGTAGCCCCAAGATCGCTAGGGATTTCGAGATTTAAGCGCCGGGGAACCTGTTTTTTGGGGGGATCTGAAGACATAATCAATGGCCTCCACTGCTAGACAGTATTAAGGATTGACAGGTCACACCACACAACAAACAGCCGCGAGAAACATCTCAGAACGGCTGTTGTCGTCTGATTGATTCAACTATACCGTATCTGTACAGAACCTCACATTTGAGGATTGTAAAGGAAATCCGCGTGAGCGTCCCGCTAGAAGGGCAAATCCTCCGGCTCGTCCGGGTGCTGGACGCCGCCCTCGTCCCCGCCGCCGGGCACGTCCCCCCGTTCGCCCTTCCGGCTCAGGAATTTGACATCGCGTGCGGTGAGTTCCAGCGAGGCACGGGCCTGTCCATCATTGCCCAAATACGCCGAGGCCTTGATCTCGCCCGTGACCATGATCTGCATCCCCTTATGTACGTACTGGCTGGCCGTTTCTGCCAGTTGCCGCCAGCACGATACGCGGAACCAGGTCGTTTCTTCGCGCTGTTGGCCGCTGTTGCGGTCAGTCCAACGCCGGTTCACGGCGACAGAAAAATCGCATACCGCCACGCCGCCCTGGGTATAGCGCAATTCGGGGTCGCGCCCCACATTACCGATGATGATCGTGTGTTGATACATCGTGTACTCTCTCTGCCTCAGTTTTCATGGCTGGTTTAGACGCTAATTATAACAAAAACAGAACGCTTGTTCAAATACTTTCGCGGCACAAAATCGCGAAAACCTCACTCCCGGCGCGCGGCAAGCTGTGCGGCCAACAACCGCTGGATGATCCGCGCGTCACCTTTGCCACGCAGCACCCGCATCACCATGCCCATGAGAAACTTGGCGACTTTTTCATCGCCCGCGAGATAACGCGCCACCTCGTCGGGATGCTCGTCCAGCACAGCGATTACGGTGTCGGTCAGCACCGCCTCGTCGGAGACTTGCGCCAACCCTTGCGCCGCCACCAACGCCGCCGGATCGCCGCCCTCAGCGTAGAGCGTGGTCAGCAACGTTTTCGCGACGCCGTGATTGATTGTGCCCTCTTGCACCAACGTCACAAGGTCCGCCAGGACGCGCGGTGTGAGAGGCAGCGTGCCAATTGACTCGCGGGCGTGACCGTCCTCGTTCATCAACCGGAAGACTTCACCTGTGAGATAGTTTACTACCAGTTTCGGATCACCGCCTGCCGCGACTGTCGCCTCAAAATACTCCGCGACAGCGTGTTCCGCGACCAGCACAGAGGCATCATACCGGCTCAGCCCCAAATCCTGCATGAAGCGGTCGCGCTTGGCGTCGGGCAGTTCGGGCAAATCGGCACGGAGTTCGGCGACCCACTCGCGGCTGATTTCCAGCACCGGCAGATCGGGTTCGGGGAAATAGCGATAATCGTCGGCGCTCTCTTTCACGCGCTGCAAGACCGTCACCTGCCGCGCCTCGTCCCAGCCCATTGTCGCCTGCTGGACTGTGCCGTCAGTTTCGTACACTTTGATCTGGCGCTCGATCTCAAATGCCGACGCACGCGCCAGTGACCGGATGCTGTTCAGGTTCTTGACCTCGGTACGGGTACGCAGTTCGTCCGCCCCCACCGGGCGCACGCTGATGTTCGGTTCCATGCGCAGCACACCCTTACTCATATCGCCGCTGTTCACGCCCAAATAGCGCAGGATCGCGCGCAGCTTGCGGGCGTAGGCTTCGGCTTCCTCAGCGCTGCGGATATCCGCCTCGGAGACGATTTCGAGCAGCGGGACTCCGGCGCGGTTCAAGTCCACCAGGCTGTGATCACCCACGTGCGTCAGCTTGCCAGTGTCTTCCTCGATATGCGCGCGGCGAATCCCGATGCGCCGCGTTGTGCCGTCCGGCAGATCAAGCGCCAACCAACCGTTGACGGCCAGCGGGTGCTTGTACTGGCTGATCTGGAAACTCTTGGGCAGGTCGGGATAAAAATAGCTCTTGCGTGCAAAA
>CBEVZO010000482.1:0-3850 GCA_965554365.1 uncultured Anaerolineae bacterium | reverse complement strand
ACTGGGTCAACTGCGCGGTCCAGTGTTGCGTGGGTACATGAACTTACACACCACAACACAAGCCTGTCTTTGATTTACATTGTATACAAATCTACACCCTGTGCAACTGGACACGTGGCCCAACATTGCACCAATGCAGTCAATGCAAACCGATTTAATTGTATATCCAAAATAATGGATTGGCAAGTCACAGTCAAACCGGTTTAGTTCAGCAAATGGTTGCACGCCCCATCATGCTGCCGTAAAATCACACACAGTGCCCCTCTGGGTCCTGGAGGTTATCGGAATGGTCACATCGCTTTTTACTCGTGTACTCTGTGTTGTATTGATTGCGCTATTGTTATTTACAGGTTTCATATCTACGTCACCTGTGTTTGCCATGCCACCTGCGCAGGACACACCACCAGCACTGGTGTATGGGCAAACGGTAGACGGACGCATCGACCGCAGCCAACCTAGCGTATTCTATGCGTTCCAAGCCGGAGAGAGCGATGTCGTGACAATCACGATGATCGCCACCAGTGGAGAATTGGACCCGTTTGTTGTACTCAATGATGCGACACGCACGCCGCTCGTCACCGACGACAACAGCGGCGATAATGGGAATGCACGGTTGACATTTATCATTCCCACTGCCGGTCAATACATCATTCAGGCTACCCACGCAGGCGGTGTTCCTCCGGAAGCGGGCGGCACATTCAGCCTGAATCTGACCGCATCCGCCGACGCCCCTGCACCTGGCGCTGTCCCCCCTGCCCCATCCGACACCCCCACCATAGAAGGTGACAGTGTGCGGCTCATGAAGATCGAGCCAGGGACTACTACCCGTGATACCCTGAACCGACAAGTCGCATTGCGCTACTATTGGTTTGAAGGACAAGCAGGCGATCAAATCAGTCTCACACCACAACCCTTAGGTGGGTTTCAAGCGTTATATGTGTTGTACGATGCCACATTTGCCGAACTCAAACGCGCTGAGCCAGGAACCGAACTACGCGCCAGCCTACCCCATAATGGCCCGCATATCCTGGCAGTAGCGTTACCCGATCCTGCAAACGCAGGGGGTGAGTACGCCTTCACGTATGATCACTTTGCCAATCCCGCCGCCGCAGGCAACTCCACGCCTATCACTTACGGTGAAACTCAGCAAGGCAATATCGACGCTGCTGTCACCGCCGCCACCTACCGCTTCAATGGCACAGTGGGCGATACGATCACGATCATCATGCGCCGCGCAGGTGGCGATCTCAACAGTTACCTCTACTTGTTGGATAGCAACGGTCAACTGCTGTTTGAGGATAACGACAGTGGCGGCACAAACGGCGATGCACAAATCACCTTTGAACTGCCCACAGACGGCGCATATGTGATCGTCGCCACGCGGTTAGGACAGGCGCAAGGAACCACCAGCGGCAGCTACATCGTGGAGCTACAGTCTGATGCGGCCCCTCCCGCACAGGCCGAAGAACCAGTCCCCACACTCCCTGCCGAATATGCCAGTTTGCCCCAGATCGCCTATGGCGACACGGTTGAGGGCACACTGTCCAACGCGAAATTCATGGATTTCTACGTCTTTTTCGGGCACGCAGGTGATCTAATCACCATTGAAATGCTCAGCCCGACCATTGATACACCTACCGGCCTTGATCCGCTGCTGATTCTGCTAGACCACGAGCGTATCCCGTTGGTAGAAAACGACGATATTGTGGATGAGGTGGAACGCGAGTCGCGGATTGAATACACGCTCACGGAAACCAACTACTACGCCATCGTTGCCACACGTTTCGAGCAAGAATCCGGCGCTACCAGCGGCCCCTATACGCTGACGCTTTCTGGGCCGGACGGTGCAGCGGTTTCGACTGACACGGTATCAGGGTCCGCCACACCGCTAGGGCAACTCGACACTGCACCGATCAACACAGACGTGCCCACACAAGGCATATTTGGTGCGGGAGCCGATCTGTACACTTTCTCGGCGGCGGAAAACGATCTGCTCAACATCTCCATTACTACCGATCCTGGCTTCGATTCGATTCTGGTGCTGGCCGACGAAAATCTCAACGAGGTGCTTTCCAGCGGCACAGGCGCGCTGACCGACATCACCATTCCCAAAGCGGGACAGTATACGGTGCTGGTTGCGCCGCGCTTCGGTCCTGTCAACCCCATTGGCGGCGCGTATAGCCTTACATTGACGCAAACAGCCGTCGACGAAGTTGAAGTGTTCACCGGGCCACGCGCGATTGCTTACGGAGACACGGTTAACGGCTTGATTGATGAGACGATTATCAGCCAGGTCTACACATTTTCCGGCACAGCAGGCGAACGTGTGCGTATCACAATGGAAGCCACACCCGATTCGACGCTCGATTGCTACCTGGAACTCCAAGACGCCACAGGAGCCGTGTTGGATCAAAATGACGACATCGATCCAGGCGTGATCCGTGACTCGCAGATCATTATCGATTTGCCCGCCGACGGCACATATACGCTGATCGCAGCACGTTATGTTGGCCCTGACACTGAACCTACTACCGGGCGTTATCGCTTGACACTTGACCTGCTTGATGAAGACGCGGTCATCGGCGTAAGCTCGCTCTCTGTGCCACTGGTATATGGGCAAACTGAAGTCGCCGAGATCAACGACGAACAATACCTGCTATTTTTCGTGTTCGACGGCACAGCAGGCGATACGATCACCATTGAAGTCGGCCACCTGACCGGCAATCTAGACTCCGTGCTGCACCTATACCAATCGGTCGGTGACGGCTGGATCGAAATTGACAGCAACGACGATAGTCCCACGGGCGGGACGTATGCGCCCCTGCTGAGCAACGTGGTGCTGCCACAAACCGGCAAATATTTGATCGCCATCAACCGCTATGGCCTGGAGCGTGAAACATCCTACGGCACGTTCGCACTCACGCTCACACTGGTGAGTAACGCAGGAAACTAAGTCATTCATGATAACCTCGACGCAAGGTGTTGTCCGTCTGCTACTGGTGCTGGGAATTGTGGCGCTGCTAAGCAGTGCCAGGATCACCCCGGCACAAGTGCGCGCTGACCGGCCACTACAGGATGACAACACCTTGACGTTAGGCGAAGCTGTCACAGGCACGCTCGACGATACCACCTTCCGCGCAATTTATGTATTCAACGGAGCAGCCAACCAGGTCGTCGCGCTTACCATGACCCAGGTATCCGGCGATCTAGACGCGTATCTGCTGCTCACAGATGACCAGGGGCACATTCTGGCGCTGAGCGATGACGGTGGCCCTGGCACAGATGCCACAATCCCATTTCAACGCATCCCCACCACAGGCCGCTACTTTGTAATTGCTACGCGCTTTGGACAGGAACACGGCGTGACCGCAGGCGACTATGCACTGTTGCTAGAACAGGTGGGGGCCAATGTCACAGGAGAGGCTGATGCCGTGTTGCAGTACGGACAGAGTGCCATCGGGCGCATCACCAACGATGATCCCCTTGCATTCTTCTTTGTGCGTGCGCAGCGTGGCGACGTGATCAACATCACCATGCGCCGCACGTCCGGCGACCTGGACCCACAACTCGATCTCGCCACAGCCGATGGCACGGTCCTCGCGACCAATGACGACGATCCGACCGCCGGGGGCACACTTGACGCCGGGATTACTGATTACACCATTTTCGAGAGTGGTGTGTATCTGATTGTCGCCACACGCTTCGGACGCGAAGCGGGCAACACCGAAGGCAGCTACGTTCTTTCAATCACCAGCACACCACCGGATGAACTCAGCACAACGCCGCTCAACGCACGCCTGATCGATTACGGTATAACGCTCAACGGCAGCATCGACGACGTATATTCCAC
>CBEVZO010000481.1:0-3856 GCA_965554365.1 uncultured Anaerolineae bacterium | reverse complement strand
TGTGGAGTTCTTCCTCCATGCGTAGCAATTTCTGCGCTTCGGTTTCCATCATCTGGCTGACGGGAATGCCCGTCCACTGCGCGACAACCTCGGCAATATCATCGGTATCGACTATCTCATCAAGCGTGTGTTCCTGCTGCCAACGGTCGCGTTCGCCCTCGAAATCCTGCTCCAACTGCAACCGCCGCTGCTTGAGCATCGCCGCGCGCTCGTACTCTGTGTTGAAGCTGGCTTCCTCTTCCTCGGCAATCAGACGCTCAAGTTCCCGCTTCATCTTTTTGAGTTCGTCCGGCATGGAATACAACGCCACGCGCAGCTTGGAAGCAGCCTCGTCCATCAGATCGATGGCTTTGTCCGGTAGTTTACGCTCGGTCACATAGCGGTGACTGAGCCGCGCCGCCGCCACCAATGACGCATCCGAATACGTGACCTTGTGATGCGCTTCGTAACGGTCGCGCAGCCCCTGCAGCATAGCGATGGTTTCCTCGACGTTTGGCTCCTCTACAAACACAGGTGCAAAACGCCGGTCCAACGCGGAGTCGCGTTCAATGTACTGGCGGTATTCATCCAGCGTCGTCGCGCCGACGCAATTCAGTTCGCCGCGTGCCAGCGCCGGTTTGAGCATGTTGCTCGCGTCCAACGCGCCGGACGCCGCACCCGCACCCACGACCTGATGCAGTTCGTCGATGAACAGGATGATCTCGCCTTCGGACCGCTGGACCTCCTCCATCGCGGCCTTGAGCCGTTCCTCGAATTCGCCCCGGAAACGGCTGCCTGCGACCATCGCGCCCAGGTCCATGCTCACCACGCGCTTGCCCATCAAGATTTCGGGCACATCATCGCTGGCGATCTGCTGTGCCAACCCTTCGACGATGGCGGTCTTGCCCACGCCCGCCTCACCGATCAACACGGGGTTGTTCTTCGTGCGGCGGCTGAGAATCTGGATCACGCGCAGGATTTCCGAATCACGCCCGATCACCGGATCAAGCTTGCCACTCTCAGCAAGACGTGTCAGGTCGCGGCTGTACTTTTCCAGCGTGCGGTAGCGCGTTTCGGCCTGCGGATCGGTGATCCGCTGCCCACCGCGAATATCCTTGACCACCTCGTACACGCGATCTTTGCTGATCCCGACCTCGGTGAGAATCCGCGCGACGGCAGTCCGGCGTTCGCTAAGGATCGCCAGGAATAAATGCTCGGTGCTGATGTAATCGTCCTTGAGACGATTCGCTTCCTCGTTAGCGACATCCACCACACGCTTAACACGCGGCGTAATGAATACCTGTCCCGCGCCCCCGCCATAGATCGCCGCTTTGGGGCTGCCCTTGAGTACGTCATCAAGCCGTTCACGGATCGCGGTCTGATCGACGGTCATCTTCTCCAACATTTGCGGGATCACACCGTCTGGCTGTTCAAGCAGCGCGAGCAACATATGCTCAGTATCGACCTGGTTGTGGCCGTAGCGTTGCAAGATTTCGTAGGCGCGGACTGCCGCATCCTGGGCACGCTCGGTAAATCGGTCAAAACGCATCATGGTTGTGTTGTCCTTCGAACGCTGGGGCTTGCGACGAACACGGGCTGCCCCGCGTGAGTGCTTTCTAAAGTGACCACCAACACCAAGAGCGCGGCACACACCGCGCGCTTAATCTGATGGTCGAACCTGTGCTTGTGAACTACAGTTAGAAGTTTACACTGAAAGCAGATCAGGGGCTATCAGAAACCCGTTTGAGTCAATTTTGCGCCTTAGAATGTATCCATCGCGCGCTCGATTAACTGGCGCGTAATGTCGAACACAAACGCATTATCGGCGCTACGTTCGGACTGCCGCTTTTCGAGCGCCTTCGAGAGCGTGAACACCGTCTCGCGCAGTTGCTCGCGCGGCATGGTCACGCGTCCCCCCGCGATCACGCCCGCCATAATCAGCGGCAAATAAACGCGCACCATATCCATCGCCCCCTGGTTTCCCAACGCCTCGACCAGCCCCTCAGCATAATGACTGGTTTCCTGCACGTCGCCGAAGTTCTCTTTTGTCGTGTTGCTCACCGCAGCAAACCCATACATCACCGCATCATAGACCAGGTGCGTGTACAGCAAGCGCGTGACCACCGGCTCGGGCTGGGCAGCAAGCGCGGGTTCGCGGATCAGCACGCGGCACAACTGCGTGAACCAGCGCGGCCATGAAGGACGCGGATCAGCAGGCGAAGGGGGCGTGACGTCCGCCTCCAACATCAACATCAACACTTTGGTGATGAAGATAACCTCTGGCGGCAGCAGGGGATACCCACACGTCTGAAAACGCTCCTGTGTGGTTTTCAGCAGCGGCATAAACAGAGTATCGCGCTTCATCAAGCCGATGGCGGTCTGCGCCGTGTCCCATACCTTGTGGGCAATGATGGTGTCGTCGGCAAGATTGCCCATCGTCCATATACTGGTCCAACTAGATGCCTGTGAACTGCCCAGCGGCACATGATGCGCGCCCTCCGGCAACACGTCAAACGTGGTTTGTAGCCGGTTCTTTCTACCGCCGGTGTCGGTTCCAAAAGACAGCGGTTGCAGCTTTTTGATCTGCTCTAATGCTTCTGCATCCATGTGCTGCGCGGACACTTTCCCGCCGCCCGCCGGAAGACGCACACGTTGCGGTTTTTTCGTCAGCCGCTTGACATCCAGCGTAACTGTCATCTCATAGCCTGTGCCGGGTTTAGTCGTGGGCGCAACAAACACAGGAATCAACACAAAGCCGACTTGCGCCGGGGACAAGCCCACCATCACACGGTCGCCCTTGACTACGAACTGGTTTTTCTGTTTAGCTTGATCGCGCTGGGGAACCGCGAGCTTGATCGTGACATCGATGTCGCCGTCCGACGCATTTTGCAGCAGCAGCACTCCCTCGACAATTTCGCCACCCAACACCTGCGCCGGATGCATCGCTATCGCCGCCTGGACCACATCGAGATTCACGCGCGCCCCGCGCGTAATCCCGCCTAACACATCGGGATAATTAGCTGTCTGTTGGTCGCTCACCGCGCCTCCTATAAAATTGTGGATTTTGCCCAACTGCATTATAGCGCATTCCCATTCGCCGGTCGCAGACCCTCGCGCTCCAATTAGAAAAAGATCAGAGGGTTTGAATCTGTAGCCAAGCGCGTGACACTATAATTGTAGTGGACGGTGGATGTAAGGATTCCCCTCATTGTCAGGTAGTGCGTTGCCAGACACACGTTAAATTCATTTACTATTTTTGCGATGGAGGTTTAACCTTAAGATCACGGTACATTTCGTCCGCTTGATGTATACTTTTTAATTGGCAGCGTGTTCGCTGCCACACGTCCGTATAACTTCAGCTAAGGAGAAATAGGAATGCGGAAACTGGTTATTCTTCTTTTGGTTGTGGCGCTGGCGATCCCGCTGCTGGGCGTCAATGCCCAGGACGACATGGGTTTCGTCAATACCTTTGATCTGCCCACCGAACCCGCCGCCGAAGGCGCGCTGGCCGGTGTGGACCCCACAGGTCAGACGGTCGTCTGGTGGCACCAGCACAGTGGTGGCCGCGAAGAATTTTTGAACGAGATCATTGCTGAGTTCAATACCGACAACCCCTGGGGCATCGTAGTAGACGCCAGCAACCAGGGCGGCTACGGTGACATCTATCACAAAATGATTGCCGGTATCCCGACGGGTGATGTACCGAACCTGGTGGTGGCATATCAGAACAACGCGGCGGCCTACTATCTGGCCGGTGGCCTGACCGAAGACATGGATGTCTACGTGCAGGATGCACAGTGGGGCCTGAACGAAGCCGAGGTCGCAGACTTCATACCTAGCTTCTTCGCCCAGGACTACACCCCCGACGGATCAGCCC
>CBEVZO010000480.1:0-3861 GCA_965554365.1 uncultured Anaerolineae bacterium | reverse complement strand
GCGAAGTCCCCTCTCCGCTTGCAGGGAGGGGCTAACCTCAAACCAGTTGCCCCAAGATTGAAATGCACCCAATTCAAAAAGGGCGCATTCGGATTTGGGGGCACATAGGGTTTGCAGGCGACCTGCACTCCTGCATATGGGGGCTACCCCGCCAAATCCTAAAGAACCACAAAATTGAGCCCCGGCCATCATTTTCACGGTTAGCATAATCTCCGCTATACTAAGGGCCTGTTCAGCATGGTGATTGGTGGTGCGTATCGCGATGGTGTGATGCGTCGAACGAAAGGGCGATCAACTGATGAACCGAAATCTCCTGGTGGCTGTGGTAGCGATTGCATTGCTGATCGCGGTCGGGGCGGCGCTGCTGGTACTCCAACGTCGAACGCAAGACGATTTGGATGACGCGTACGGTGCGGCCACTCAGAATGCTGCCGATCATACACAAGTGCTTGGCGACTCGTACGCGGTAGCAACACAGAGTGCGCAAGAAGCGGCTGATGTGCAGGCGGGGTTAGAGGGCGATCTCGCGGCGCAAGGTACGCAACAGGGCAACCTCGAAGCGACCGCGACCCAGTATGCAGACGCGGCGGCAACGGCGGCACGTGATCTAGAAGCTGCGTTGGCGGCTCAGCAAGCGGCGTATGATGCGGCCAGCGCCCACCGGATCGAGATCATCGCGACGGCTTCGCAGAGCGCGCGTGATGCGGCGGCGGTACAGGCGACTCAGAATGCGGCGTTCGACACCCAAAGCACGCAGCAAGCTGATCTCCAAGCCTCTGCGACGTGGAATGCACGGTATGCGGGCGCGACCCAGAGCGCGCTCAATGGTGTGATCGACGATCAGCACGCGGCGCTGAATGCGCAGGCCACACAGCAGAATTATTGGGCTTCGACTGCTACCGCCGAGGCTGCGGTTGCTGTCGCTACTGAAAGCGCGTTGTTGCATAATCTCGCGACGCAGGGCGCAGAAGCAGCTACGTTGCAGGGGCAGCATACTTCGCTGGCGGCGACGGCCACGCAAGAGGCGGCGCTGTTAGCTGCGGCTAATGCAGATGCCGTTGGTATGCAAGCCACCATCGACGCGCAAGCTGATTACATCACGGCGCTAGAGATGCCGGTTGCCATAACTGATGATCCGGTCGCGGCGGTGACTGTGGGTGATCTTATTTTCCACGAGGCGTTTGGCGATGATAGCCTCTGGCCGACCGGCACAGTCCCCGGTTCTGGGTGGCTGGAATTGCACGACGGTGAATATTGGGTGATCGTGACCGAAGCCCCGGCGGCGGTTGAAGCGATGGCGCTGCCGATCATTAATGACGCCTATATAGAAATGGAAGTGATGCTGGCGGATTGCCCCACTGATGGGCTGTTCGCGGTGTCGGCGCGCGTGGCGGACGGGGGTGAGATATTTGTGGGCTACTATTTCACTATCACGTGCGATTTACGCTTTTGGAGCATCGACGTTTATCAGTTGCCGGGCGAGCTTACCAATCTGGCGTTTGATGCGTTCCCGCCCCTGAACGAGACGCCAGACCGGCGGCATGTGATAGGCGTTTGGCTCCAGGGCCAGGACTTGCGGTTATACGTGGACGGTGTGCAACTCGGTAGCGCCACGTCTACCCTCTTCACCTCTGGATTTGTGGGCGTATATGCGGAGACCGCTGAGCAGCCGAGTACGGTGCGGGTGGACAGTGTGCGCGTGTGGCGGTTGCCGTAGCAAACCCCACCTCACCCCCCGACCCCCTCTTCACGCGGTGGAGAGGGGGAGAATGCGCGCGGCAAAGTCCCCTCTCCAGCGCATGAGGAAGGGATTTAGGGGTGCGGTAAACTTGAGACCACGCACTATATGATAAACTCTCAATTTCTCTGCTTCTAACGGATTGAGTTGGTCGCATATACGCTGCCTCTAAATCGCTTCTCCATTGCACTGTGCTGATGGAAAGCAGACACCTGTTTCCCCCTCTCCGCTTGCGGGGAGGGGGCGCGAACCAGTTCGCGTTGGGGGAGGGGCTGATCCGTCACTGCATCAAAACCAATGCAAAACGTTAGAACCAGTTATTTTTCTGGCACAGCCTTAGTAAACGGCTTGTTGCACGGCTGCCCCCTTGTCTTACTCCAATTGATCCGGTGAAAGCACGAGAGCGGCACGTTCCTCCTGCACAATCTGCAAATAAAAGTCACAGCGCATGCAATCAACCGCTTTCTGGGCGAAGATGCCTTGTACCTCGCCGCCGCACAGTGTTCCAGCAACCGCCCAACAGAAACGTCCGCCGTTCCGCCCGTTATTGATGCCGTCATAATACTCGGCAGTCGTGGCTGGACAGACGTCCATTGCACTGACGTTGGCACCTCCGGGTTCGCGACCACATTCCAACAGTTCCCAGCAATTAAGCTTTTTTTCTGACATGTCGTTACTCCTGTGTCGCTAATGCCTGCATTATGAATATAGTACACCAATAACAATAAAAAACGGGTAAAAAATTCGTTGGCGTTGCGTTGATATATCAACATTAAATGATATTCATGACTGTTTTTGATGCATGGGTAGGACTACAGAATAGCGTGGTCGCCAGTTTACCCCTCCCCCAACGCGAACTTGTTCGCGCCCCCTCCCCGCACGCGGAGAGGGGCTTAACGGCGAGCTTACTCCCCCCTTTCCCCGCAGGCGGAGAAAGGGGGGGGTAGGGGTAAACACCGGCAAATCACGCTATCCTGCGGAGCTACCTGATGCATGAGCGAGCGCTCATAACTGGGCCACAGCAGCCTGACCATCGCGCAGATTGGGTTGGGCTGTATGGGCCAAGCGACGAGGCCGCATCGATCAAGACGCTGGAGGGGGTAGCCTCCGCGCGGCGTAAGATGTCACTTGCCCCCATGACAACGACCCAGGGTTGCCATTTTTGGTGTGCAGCCGGGGTCGTTGTGGTGATCAACCACTTTGAGTTTGAATAGCCTGTGTCAGTGTTTCGCACGCATCTACGTCTCGCTGGCTGTTTGCGCCGCCTTAACTTGCGCCTCAATCCAGGAATAGGTGGGCGCAATCCCCACTTTGAGATCAAACCGGGATTCCCAGCCAATGGAGAAAATGCGCGCATTGCTGAAATTGCGCGACTGGACCCCGACCGGTCCATCAATGTGTTTGATGTTGATGCGTTTCCCGGCTATCTCGGCCACTGTCGCGACCAACTCGTTCACCGAGACGTACTGCGGACAGCCAATATTGACCGCACCTTCCAGATCCGAATGCATCAGTAGGAAAATGCCTGCGACCATATCATCCACATAGGTATAGGACCGGATTGCGGTCCCGTCGCCCCAGACCTCAATGGTACCCCCGTCTTCCGCTTCGGCCACTTTGCGACAGATAGCTGCCGGTGCTTTTTCACGTCCGCCGGTCCAGGTGCCTTCGGGTCCATAACAATTCTGAAAACGCGCAATGCGCACCGTCATCCCACGATTGCGCTGATAGGCCAGCGCCATGCGCTCGGCGTACAGCTTCTCCCACCCGTACTCATTGTCCGGATTGGCGGGGACCGCCTGGGCTTCCGTCATCTCCGGTTCGCCCGGTTGCATATCGCGGTAGACGCACACCGACGACGAAAAGAAATAGCGTGGCACACCCATCTGCGCCGCGAGATGGGTCATGTGAATGTTGATCAAGACACTGTTATGCATAATTTCGCACTCGGCAGAGTGGATGAATCCCATACCGCCCATGTCCGCCGCCAACTGATACACTTCGTCGAACGTTCCATCATTTAGCGTGAGTGCCTGTCGGCAATTGGCTTCTTCGCGCAAATCCAGCACCAGGAATTCATCGGCGTGTGTGGGTGCAAATTCATGTTCCTTGATATCCACACC
>CBEVZO010000479.1:0-3865 GCA_965554365.1 uncultured Anaerolineae bacterium | reverse complement strand
GTGTGATCCAGCGCCGCAACGTGGATCGCCCGGTGCAGACGGGTATCCGCGCGATTGATGCGATGATCCCGATCGGACGCGGGCAGCGCGAGTTGATTATTGGCGACCGGCAGACGGGAAAGACGGCGATTGCCATTGATACGATCATCAACCAGAAGGGCAAAGACCTGATCTGCATCTATGTCGCCATCGGGCAGAAACGCGCCCTGGTTGCGGGTGTGCAGGCGGTGTTGGAGGCACATGGCGCGATGGAACACACGATTATCGTGGTGGCCTCGGCCTCCGACCCGGCGGCGCTGCAATATATCGCACCATACGCGGGCTGCGCGATTGGCGAATATTTCATGGAGCAGGGCCAGGACGCGCTGGTGGTCTATGATGACCTTTCCAAGCATGCCTGGGCCTATCGCCAGGTATCGCTGCTGCTGCGCCGTCCGCCCGGACGCGAGGCGTATCCCGGCGATGTGTTTTATCTGCACAGCCGCTTGTTGGAGCGCGCGGCACAGCTTTCGGATGAGGAAGGCGGTGGCAGCTTGACTGCGCTGCCGATCATCGAAACGCTGCTGGGTGACGTGGCGGCGTACGTGCCAACGAACGTGATCTCGATCACCGATGGGCAGATTTACCTCGAAAGTGACCTGTTCTACTCTGGTGTGCGTCCCGCGCTGAACACGGGGATCAGTGTGAGCCGTGTCGGTGGTGACGCGCAGCGCAAGATCATTAACAAGGTGTCGGGCGGTTTGCGTTTGGATATGGCGAACTTCCGCAGTCTCGCGGCGTTTGCGCAGTTTGGCTCGGACCTGGATGAATCCACACAGCAGCAGTTGGATCGCGGGATGCGCTTGCAGGAAATCCTCAAGCAGCCGCAGTACGAGCCGACGCCGCTGGCGGAGCAGGTCGCGTTGATTCTGGCGGGCACGGAAGGCAAGCTGGATCATATCCCGGTTCCGCAGGTCAAGGAATGGGAAGAGGGTTTCCTGGCCCATCTGCATGCCCAGCACCCGGACCTTGAACAGCAGGTCGTAGATGCTGATTACCAGATGACAGACGAGTTGCGGAATCTTATGTTGCAAGCGGCAGACGAATACAACGCGTCGTGGGCCGAGTTGCACGAGGCCGAGTAACCTGTGTCGGAGAAACGGGAGTGACCTATGGCTACGGCACGGGAAATTAAACGACGAATCCGGTCAGTCAAGAACATCAACCAGGTGACACGTGCGTTGGAAGCAGTGTCAGCCTCGGCAGTGCGCCGGGCGCAGGCGGCGATGCAGGAAAGCCGTCCGTATGCGGAACACGCGTATGAGGTGCTGGTCAATGTGGCGACGCAGTCCACAGGAGTTCCGTTGCACGCGCTGTTCGATGTGCGTCAACCGGTGCGGCGTGTGACGGTGGTCCTGATCACGAGTGATCGTGGGTTGGCGGGCGCGTACAACACTAACATTGTGCGGCGCGCGATGGAGTTTGTGGTACGCGACCAAACCCCGGTGCATTGGATCACGGTGGGACAGAAGGGCCGCGATCTGATCCGGCGCTGGATCGCACGCCTGCAAAGCGATGAGACGGCCCCGGATTATTTGAAAGATCAACAGATTGTTGCGACGTTTTCAAACCTGAGCGCCGATCCTGGCTCAGACGATGTAGCCTCGATCACGGGCGTGGCGCTGGAAGAATTCCTGGGCAAAGACGGCGCACCGGGTGTGGTGGAGGAAGTGTATATTGCGTACACGCACTTCATCAACACGATGACCCAGCAGCCGCGTGTGCGGCAACTGATCCCGCTGCTCCCGTTTGATCCGCGTGTACGTGCTATGGTGGGGTTGGTGGAAGAAGACCCCGCAGTGCCGCAGCGTAACCGCGACTATATCTTCGAGCCGAGTGCGGAAAGAATCCTCGAAGTGGTGATCCCGCGTTTCGCGCGGTTGCAACTTTTGCAGGCGATCCGTGAGAGTCTGGCGAGCGAACATAGCGCGCGCATGGTGGCGATGCGTAATGCCTCAGAGAGCGCGGAAACGCTATCCGGGGAATTGCAGTTGGCGTTTAACAAAGCGCGTCAGTTGGCGATCACAAGTGAGATTTTGGACATCATTGGTGGTGTGGAGGCGCTGGCCCAGGAGGGCTAGGGACCACCCCTGAGGAGTAAATAGACGTTATGACGACACCTGTCAAGCAAGAAATTAAGGGCACAGTGACACAGATTCTCGGTGGTGTGGTGGACGTGGCGTTCTCCGCCAGTGAGGATTTGCCGGAAATCTACGACGCGATCCGTGTGCCGGTTGCCAGTGGCGACGACCTGGTCCTCGAAGTGCAGACGCACCTGGGCGATAACGCGGTGCGCTGTGTGGCGATGGACAGCACCGATGGGTTGCAGCGCGGCGTGGATGCGTTCGCGACTGGCTCCCCGATCATGGCCCCGGTGGGCGAAAAAGCGTTGGGGCGTATCTTCAACGTGTTAGGAAAGCCGATTGACGGCAAGCCCGAAGTGCAGGCCGACGCGTACTACCCGATCCACCGCAAAGCACCCGCCTATGAAGATCAGGCGGTGTCGGTGGAGATGTTCGAAACCGGGATCAAGGTCATCGACCTGATCGCACCGTTCCGCAAGGGCGGTAAGGCGGGCATCTTCGGCGGCGCGGGCGTGGGCAAGACCGTCGTGATCATGGAACTCATCCGCTCGATTGCGAAGGAACACGCGGGCTTCTCGGTGTTTGCGGGCGTGGGCGAACGCACGCGCGAAGGCACGCAGCTTTACGGTGAAATGCAGGAAAGCGGCGTGATCGATCAGACGGCGATGGTCTTCGGGCAGATGAACGAACCGCCCGGCGTGCGTTTGCGTGTGGCGCTGACCGGTCTGGCGATGGCGGAATACTTCCGCGATCAGGGCCGCGATGTGCTGCTATTCATCGACAACATCTTTCGCTTCTCGCTGGCGGGGGCAGAGGTATCCGCGCTGTTGGGGCGTATGCCCTCGGCGGTGGGCTATCAGCCGACGCTGGCGCAGGAGATGGGCGATCTACAGGAGCGCATCACCTCGACCACGCGCGGCTCGATTACGTCGCTGCAAGCGGTGTACGTGCCCGCAGACGACTACTCGGACCCGGCCCCGGTGGCGGTGTTCGCGCATCTCGACGGCACGATCTCGCTGGAACGCGCGATTGCGGCGCAGGGCATTTATCCGGCGGTGGATCCGTTGGCAAGCACCAGCCGCATCATGGACCCGAACACTGTGGGCGAGGAACACTACAACACGGCGCGCGAAGTGCAGCAGGTGTTGCAACGTTACCGCGACCTGCAAGACATCATCGCGATCCTGGGCGTGGACGAACTCTCCGAGGATGACAAGGCGATTGTGGCGCGTGCGCGGCGCATCCAGAACTTCCTGAGCCAACCGTTCTTTGTGGCGCAGCAGTTCACGGGCATGGAAGGGCGTTATGTGCCGGTGCGCGAGACGGTGCGCGGCTTCCGCATGATCCTGGATGGCGAACTGGATCACATCCCGGAGCAGATGTTCAAGTTTGTGGGAACGATTGACGAAGTGATCCAGCGGTACGAGGATTCGCAGGCGGAATAATCTCACCCCCACCTCACCCCCCGACCCCCTCTCCCGGTCAAGGCGCTTGCAAGCAAGCGTTTGAGAGGGGGAGCAAGGTGATGCCTGTTCGTAGGGGGTGGGTTTCCAAACCCGCCCGGCGTAGGACAACGGGGAAATGTGAGTCTGTATTGAGGAGACAAATTAGATGCCCTTAGAAGTGGAAGTGGTATCCCGTGTGCGGCAGTTGTATCACACGGAAAAAGCGGATATGGTGATCGTTCCTGGCAGCGAGGGCGAGATGGGCGTGCTGCCGAACCACACGCCACTGCTGACGAC
>CBEVZO010000478.1:0-3870 GCA_965554365.1 uncultured Anaerolineae bacterium | reverse complement strand
TCGGATCGCCTGCATTTCCCCCTCCTCGCCAGCGGGGAGGGGGCAGGGGGTGGGGTCTTATTCCACCGCGCCGGGCAGGAACTCGTTCGTGAACGCAGCCTCAGCGTCGATGGCTTCCGCGAGAATGCTGTTCGCCACGAGGAAGTCCGTGAAGCCGCCCCATACCTCCGCCGACTGCTGGCCCCAACGCGGCGCATCGGCCTGGTACTGTGACGCGAGCCATGTGGCGCTGGCGCGGATCAGGTCGGCGTCCACTTCCGGCGCGGCAGCGATCAGGATGTCGGCAGCCTCGGCGGGCTGCTGGATCGCGTAAGCGTAACCGCGCGCGGTGGCCTGCACAAACGCGGCGACCACGTCCGGCTCGGCGTTGATCAGATCGGTGCTGGTCATCAGGATCGGCGTGTAGTAGTCGGGGATGCAGTCGAGATAGTCCATCAGCATCACGGTGTCGAGGTCCAGCCCGCGCTGTTCGCCCTCAATGCCGGTCCAGCCGTAGTACATCCACGCGAAATCGATGCGGTCGCGCTGCATCAACTCGAACGCGTCCACCCAACCTACGTCAACATACGTGAACCCGCCGGGGTCCGCGCCCGCGCACGTCATCAGCGTGCCGATGATCGCGGTTTCGAGGTCCGGCTGCCCGAAGCCGCCGTAGGTCAGACCCGCGAAATCTGCCGGACTGCTGACGGGGTCCTTGTCGTGCAGCGAGACAAAGCCGGAGGTGTTGTGCTGGATGATCGCCGCCAGCGAGACAACCGGCAGCCCCTCCGCGATGGCGTAGGTCGCGAATTCCTGATAGCCCACGCCGAACTCAACCTGCCCGCTGGTGATCAATGCTTCGACCAGCAGATCGGTTGGTTCGCGGATCGCCACGTCGAGATGCGCTTCGTCGTAGTAGCCCATTGCCTGCGCGACGAAAAAGCCGGTGTGGTTGGTATTCGGGGTCCAGTCGAGCATCAGCGTCACGTCCGTGCGCTGATCCGCCTGGGCAAACGTGGTCGCGCCTCCGAGCGGGTCGGGTAGGGTGTCTTCACCCTCGCCGTCTTGCGCCCGGACCGGCGCAACCAATAGTACGAGCAATACAATACTCAAGCATACGAACAACGTACGTGTGGAACGCATAGCAATCTCCTGTGCATGGGGGTGCGTGGTTGATGTTGAAGTTAACTTGGAAGTATCGTTCGGTTTGCCCCTCCCCCTGGCCCCCTCCCCACAAGTGGAGAGGGGGAATTATAGCGAGTGGTTAAGTCCCCTCTCCGCCTGCGGGGAGGGACAAACTAGCGAATGTCACCGAGTTTAAACTCAAACTGCATCCGTACACCCTACAAAACCGTTCTGATGTCATGCGGCGGACATTGCGCGTTCTTGACACACGCCGCCGCGTTAGGCTGGTTCTCCCTCCGCAAACAACAACTCGGTAAGCTGTTCCGCATACGCCGCGCTGTCGGGATCATCCGTGATAATCTCGATCTGGTCCGGGCTGGCGACGCCAATGCCCAGTTCCGCCGCGCGTGCGATCTGCTCCGTCTCGAAGATCGGCCCCGTGCTGACCGGGTGCTGCGCGCCGTGCATCCGCAGCAGCGCCACCCCGACCGCATCCAGCGCCACGCGATCCGTGCCGGCGAGGATCGCTTCTGTATCCGCGACGACGCCTTCCATCGGGCCGCCCGCGACAAACGCCTGGATACCGTCCACCACGTAGATTTCCGGGTTCCACACGAGGTTGATCTCCGCGATCATCTTGCGCATGTCGGTGTCGCGCTTGCCGTGCAGTTCGTCCATCAGATTGACGTATTCGTCACCGCACGGGCCGAACTTGGGCACAATGCCGACCGCGTTTTTCAGTGTGATCGTGTAGTGCCCACCGTAGCCGTGTGTCTTCAAACAGCACGTCGCGACCACACATTCCGCGTCCCAGATCGGGCGCGCGATCAGGAATCCGTAATCCCAGTGCCCATCTTCCACCTGCACCCACTCCCAGTTTTCAGGCAGTGCGGGCAGATCGTTGAGCATCAGGGCCTCGAAACCCATCTCCTCCGCCATATCGAGGACGCCCTTGGCCTTCATGACGGTGCGCGCCCCTTCCCAACTGCGATCCGCGACGGCGACGGATTCCGCGCCGCTGTCCTGCGTCCACTGGACAAAGGCGGCCAGCGCGTCGTTGTGCGTCGCGCCGGGGTAGGGGTCAGAGCTGTTGTAGTTGGCCTTCAGCACCACGTTTTTGCCCTCGACCGGGTTCAGCCCGAACATCTCCAGGGCGCTGCGAATCCCTGCTGCGCGGTCTTGCGTCTTGACCAGTGCCACTTGCGCGGGCGGGACTTCGTCCAGCGCCCGACTACGCAATATCGTCGGCGCGACGGCGTGACCTTGCGGCATAGCGTGGGCGACAGGCATCCCGGCTTCGGTGTGAGCCAGTAAAGCACAGTCTCCCGCAGCGGCGGCGGTTTTCAAAAAGGTACGGCGATTAATTTTGTGCGACATTTCTTACTCCTCCTACGCACATGCGCCTCCACAGGCGCGCTATCGTCATAGTGTTGTACGTAAGGGGAAAAAAAGAGCCGTCAACCATCAGAAATTCTGCCAGTCACTCTTAACTAATCGCTTAACTGGTTTCCGACCCGTACTTGGACGCAGGCTGTGGCGGATTGCGCCGTGCCAGCACTTTGTCGATACGGTGTTTATCCATATCAATCACTTCAAAGATCCATCCGTCCCATTCAACGGTGTCACTTTCCTCAGGGATCCGCGCGAAGCAGTTGAGCATGAAGCCTGCCAGTGTTTCGTACACGCCTGTGTTGTCTTCCGGTAGGTCGCTGATACCGAGTTGCGCTTTCACCTCGTCGATGTGCAGCAGGCCGTCCAACAGCCATGATCCATCCTCGCGCTGGACCGCACGATGCTCCGCTACATTACCCGCCGAGGGAATCTCGCCCACAAATGCTTCGAGCAGATCGTGTTCCGTGACAATGCCCTGCACGCCGCCGTATTCATCAATCACGATCAGCATGGGCGTCTCGTGCGCCTTGAAACGATCAATAACGCGCGAAGCCGCAACACTTTCGGGCACGACACTTGGTGGCACGATATGTTCGGTCAGCGCGGGCGGCGCACCCCGCAAACAGCGCCGCAGCATGTCTTTGGCATGTACCGTGCCGATCACGCGATCCAAACTCCCGGCACACACAGGTATGCAACTATACGGCGCGCGCGTCAGTGTTTCTCGAATCTCGTCGGCGGTGGCGCGCAGGTCCAGCCACACCACCTCCGTGCGCGGCGTCATGAAGGCGCTGATATGCCGGTCGTCCAGTTGAAACACGCGCTCGACCATATGCTGCTCGGCGGCTTCAAACACCCCCGCCTGTGTGCCCTGTTCGATCAGGATGCGGATTTCGTCCTCTGTGACCGGCGGAGTCGTGACGTCGCGCACCCGCAGCACCCACAACACGCTATTGGTGGACGCTGTGAGCAGCGTCACGATGGGTCGGGCAAGCCGTGCGAGCCACCGCATCGGACGCGCCACCAGCGACGCTACACGTTCCGGGTTTTGCATCGCCAACCGCTTGGGGACCAGTTCGCCGATTACCAGCGACAGATATGAGATCAGCAGCACGACGATCCCCAGGCTCAGCGCGTCGGCATAGGGTTCTAGAACCGCAAACTCTGCCATCGCTTCAGCCAGCACGTCCGAGAGTGTCGCGCCGCCAAAGGCTCCCGCCAGCACGCCCACCAGCGTGATCCCGATCTGCACCGTCGAGAGAAAGCGTGTCGGCGACTCGGTAAGTTCTAGCGCGGTCCGTGCGCCTGCGCTGCCGGCATCCCCCGCTTGCTTGAGCCGCACTTTACGCGCCGAGACAATGGCTAACTCCGACA
>CBEVZO010000477.1:0-3886 GCA_965554365.1 uncultured Anaerolineae bacterium | reverse complement strand
GGACAGTCGGAACCAACAAAATAGCCGAGACGAACGCGGCGTCCCGGCTGTGAAAATTGCATGTGAGTGAAAATCTGCGGTGCTAAGAAGTAATCTCGCGTGATTCGAGTACCGCACCTTTGAGCGCTTCAAGGTCAGTGAATGGGCCGCTGGTATGGCTGATTTCGCCGATCACCAGCTTGAGGCGATTTTCCGCCATCGCCTGACGCGCTTTGTCGCGGTCCTTGAGCGGATAGAAATATTCCATCGACTGCCGCAGCCGCACTTCGATGCGCTCGCGGATCGGCCCCAAATGTTCTTCGTCGGTGATGATAATAAAATCGTGCGGCGCGATATGCCCGATGAAGTCGCTTTCGCTGCCGACTTCGCGCACGGCGTTGTTCATCATCAAACTCACCGCCCGCAACACATCGTCCGAGGCCACGAACCCATACAGTTCGCGGAAAGTATCCAGCCCCATAATGGTCATCAGCAACACAGACCAGGACGCATCACTGAGGATCGTCTGACTGAGTTTTTCGTCCACCACTGCGCCTTCTGGGAGGTTCGTCACCGGGTTGGTGAGCGACGACAGGTTCGCGCGCTGTAATGCGTTACGCACGCGTAGCCGCAGTTCCTGGATGTCGAACGGCTTGGTGATGTAATCCACCACGCCCAGTTCCAACCCCGATAGCTTATCCACCCGGTCGCGCTTTTCGGTCAAAAAGATGACCGGGACATCCTGGGTGCGGCGATGCCCGCGAATCCGGCGACAGACCTCATAGCCATCAAAATCCGGCAAACGGATATCCAGCACCACCAGATCAGGGCGACTCTCCTGCGTTTTGCGTACCGCTTCTTCGCCCCAGGCCGCGGTGTCCACCTCGTAGCCCTGCACCCGGAAATACGCGTTCAGCATCTCCGCCAGATCGAGATCATCTTCCACGATCAAAATACGGGCTTTCTCAGTCACAGAATCCCCCTTTATGGGCAGCGTGATGTGGACTACTGACAACGGCAACAACCCTGCATATATACGCAACACACCCCATGCGTACCGGCACACACCGCTACGGTTAGCCAATGATCATGACGTGCAGGGGCAATTGCTACCGTTACAGCAACCCTTCAAGCTCCTTGACAGCACGCGACATGTCCAGGAAGATCAGGCCCAGCTTGGCCTGTTCGCGCGCCAACACGGTCAAAACAGCTTCTTCGCCAATTGCGCTCAGCAATACATAGCCATTCTCGCCTTTGACGTATACCTGATCCAGGTTGCCGCGCCCCAACTCAGACGCGATACGTTCACCCAGCGACAGCATGGCTGCGGACATTGCTGAAACACGGTCTTCCTCGATGTTGCCTGGCAAAGACGACGCCATGTTCAGACCATCCACGCTCACAATCGCGGCGGCTTCAACATCGGGGGAAGTAACCTGCAAATCCCGCAGGCGATCGTGCAATTGATCAGTGCGTGATTTCGCCAACGTTGCTCTCCTGTGGATATGCCAGTTGAATGCTTTAGAGGACTCAACTCTAATGTATACGAGGTTAGCACACTTTGCGCACCAGGGCTGAGGGTACACACCCTTCATCCGCCCCGTGCCTCAATACAAGGACAGTGTACACGATGACAATGCACTACGCAACCTCTTGTGTCACCGCGCCTGTTTGCCTGTCAGCGCCACCACACACCGATTAGCACTAACCAAAAACTAACCATTTATGACCCCTATCTTATCATAAAACCCGTACATTGTGTGCGGTAACCTGATTCTGTAGCTGACAGATTTGCTCCACTTTGGGCACCGCAGAGCCACGCCTCGACACGCTTGCCGCACGATTTACAGACCAAAGATTGGGAAAACTCACAAATAATTCATTTTTGCGCTGTTTTGCGGCGCTACTTCAGCTATAATGTGGGATATCGCGCTGACCATTTTGGATAATGAGGGATATTCGCTCTGCCCATGCGACATCAAGGCTGGCGGTGGTTATGGATTTGGGTAGGGGTTTTGGCGGCGGGGTGCGGACAAATCTGGTCTTCAGATAACTCTGCAACCTCCACCCGCGAGCCAACGCTGCCTTTGTGGGGGTACACACTCGTCCCCCCGGCACTGACACCGACAGCCTGGCCGGTGCAGACCGACACGCCGCTTATTCCCGCTGACAATGCGGGCAGTGCCACCCTCGCGGTGCATCTCCATGTTCAGGGGGCGGCCTGTTATGAAACACCGGTCGGCAGCATGGTCTGTTTAGGGCAAATTCGCAATCAATGGGATAGTGCTGTGGCGCAAGTCACTGTGATTGTGCAGCTTTTAGCAGCAGACGGCACGCCGTTAGTCACCCAGGAAACGCCACTGTCGCGTAGTGTATTGCCGTCGGGCGCGGTGGGGCCGTTTCGCGCACTGTTCGAAACGCTGCCAGAGGGTTATGCGGGCGCGCGCGCTTTTGTCAGCGCCGGGTCACTCGTCGTCAGCCACGACACCCGCTACACTAACCTGACCCTGCAACCGGCGTCCGGCGCGTTTGTGCTGGACCAGTATCAAGTTTCCCTGACCGTCGTCAACAAGCAGTCGCACCCCGTCGAGCAGATCGCTATCACGATGATGCTGCTGGATCGCAACGGCCTCGTGACCGGGTTCCGCCGCGTGCCGGTCAACACCACCGAACGTCTTGAACCCGGCGAGGCGCTCGCGCTGACTCTCAAGGTCATTCCGCAAGGGTCCAACACGATTGCGTTTGAGGCGTATGCAGAGGGGTACTACGCGCTGAATTAGGGCGTATTGCCCCCCCTACGTTAAGACTATGTTGCCGCGTCTACCGCCCGCGTGATTGCCGCCCACTCCTCTAAACTGAGCGTTTCAGGACGGCGTTGAGGATCAACGTCCGCCACTTGTAACAACTCAACCGCCTGCGCTTTGGGGATGCTCAACCCTGCGCTAAGCGAGTTGCGTAACTGCTTGCGCTTCTGGCTGAAGCCCGCCCGCACCACGCGGAAAAACAACGCCGCCCCTGGCACATCCACCACCGGATCAGGATGCACATCGATGCATATCACCGCTGACTCCACATCCGGGCGCGGCCAAAAAACCGCCGGTTTGAGGCGCATTGCCAGCACCGGCGCGCCATAAAACTGCACGCTCACCGCCAGAATACTCATATCCCCCGGCGCTGCGACAATGCGCTCCGCGACTTCGCGCTGCACCGTGATCACGATGCGCTGCGGGCGCGGTGCTTGCTCAAACAGGTGCCGCAAGATCGCGCTGGTGATGTAATAGGGCAGATTCGCCACCACCGTATACGGCGCTGTACCCAAGCGATCGGTGAGATCGAGCCTCAGAATATCGCCGTGAATGATCTCGACGTGTGGCTGATCCGCAAATGCCGTCTCCAAAATGGGGAGCATACGGTCGTCTAGCTCCACCGCAATCACCCGCGTCGCCCGCTGCGCCAAGATGCGCGTCAGGTTGCCCGTGCCAGAACCAATCTCCAACACTGTTGCGTCGGGCGTAAGCGCCGCCAAATCGACAATCTTCTCTAGCGCATGCGGATCGTGCAGAAAATTCTGTCCCAGGCTTTTCTTGGGCACGATCCCGTACTGTCGTAATAGTTCGCGGTCGTTCACGGCTGTTTCACTCGCTCTCCATACACAATCATGCGCGGCTGTGGCGGCTGGACGATCCATTCCTGCTGCACTTCGCGACTGACCTCAGTCCCGTCTTCATAGCGCACCAAAATCTCGCGCGTGCGTAGGCCGTCGATGCCTTCCTGCAAAACGCGATTCTCGTCCAGCGGCAGGCTCGCATCCGGCTGATAGATCGTAATATAGGGAATTGGCTCGTCTTTTGTGACCAACGCTTCCGTCACACGCACAAGCTGAATCGTCATGTCCGGCAGCAGCGGC
>CBEVZO010000476.1:0-3886 GCA_965554365.1 uncultured Anaerolineae bacterium | reverse complement strand
CCGGTTATCGTTGTTTGGGTCGGTACTGCGCGATGATTTCGGTCCGGAGAGCGATATTGACGTACTGGTAGAATTCCAGCCGGGGCATGTGCCGGGGCTGATCACGTTAGCGGGCATGGAGATTGAGTTGTCCACTCTGTTAGGGCGCAAAGTCGATTTACGTACTCCTGGCGATTTGAGTCGCTATTTCCGCGACGATGTGTTGAGCCACGCACAGGTGCAGTATGAACAATGATGATCGCGTGCGTTTGCAGCATATGCTAGACGCAGCACACGAAGCACTTGTATTTGCAGACGAAGAATCTCTTGAAACGCTCAGAACTGATCGCAAATTACTTTTGGCGCTAGTAAAAGACATTGAGATTATCGGCGAGGCTGCGTCAAGACTTTCCGATGAGATTCAGCAAACCAATGCTCACATTCCCTGGCCGCAAATTGTAGGGATGAGAAATCGCCTGATCCATGCCTATTTTGATATCGAGGTCGAAACAGTCTGGAAAACTGTGATTGACGATCTGCCTCCTTTAATAACTGAACTGGAAACCCTACTCTCGTCTTCGAATACCGATGAGAACCATACTGACGAAACACAGGACCCATGAATTTCCTTGAATTTTTCCGCGAACACAACGACGAAATCGTCGAACTTCTGAAAGAACTCGTACTCCGCGAATCCCCGACCGAAGACAAAGCGGCGGTGGATCGCCTGGGCGAGTATGTCGCAGAGCAGCTTAAACTCGCCGGGGCACAGGTCGAGGTGTTCCCGCGCCAGCACGTCGGAGACATCATCTACGGCGCGTGGAACGGCAATCTGCCCGGTAAACCGATCTTGCTCATGGGGCACATGGATACCGTGTGGCCGGTCGGCACGCTGGAGAAAATGCCGCTGCGGCAGAGCGGAGTGCGGCTCTATGGGCCGGGCATCCTCGACATGAAAGCGGGCCTCGCGATCATCATCAAGACGCTGGGATTAATGCATCTGCACGGCGAACTGCCACGCCGTCCGATCTGGGTGCTGTTCAATACGGATGAAGAACGCGGTAGCACAGGGTCGCGCGAACTGATCGAGAAGATCGCCGCGAACGCGGGGCTGGCGCTGGTCTTTGAACCCGCCACCACCGGGGAAACGGTCAAGACCTCGCGGCGCGGCACGGCACGTTTCGCGGTGCATATCGAGGGCATCCCCGCACACTCTGGCGAGGAACCAGAAAAAGGCGTCAACGCGATCCACGAAGCGGCAGAACACATTATAGAAATCATGTCGTGGAACGCGCCGGAGCGCGGCACGTCGGTCGCGGTGAACACGTTCGCGGGTGGCACAGCGCAGAACATCATCGCCCCGACTGCGGATTTCCTGATCGATAAGCGCTTCACCTGCCAGGAGGAATGTGATCTACTGGTCGAGAAGGTGAACACGCTCAAGCCTATTCGCGAGGGCATCCGTATGGCAGTTCGTGGCGGCGTGTGGCGTCCACCGATGGAGCGTGATGAGCAGATGATCCGCACCTTTGGTCAGGTGGCGATGTTGGCGGGGCAATTAGGGCTGCCGGTGGGCGAGGAACTCACGGGCGCGGGCAGTGACGCGAACTTCACGGCGGCGATGGGCATTCCCACGCTGGACGGACTCGGCGCGCGGGGTGACGGGATGCACGCCGAACATGAGCATGTGATCCTCACCAGCTTACCGCGCCGCGCGGCGCTGCTGGCGCGTGTGCTGCATGAATGGGAAATGGAGGACTAAGGGAAATCGCTGAGGGGAGTGTATGTACGCCGCCGGTTAAAACACAGCGGCTAGCATAAAAGTGGAGCAGCCCTCTGAGGCACTTTATAAATTAAGACGGATATCTGCGTGCGTGGCCGTTGGTTTACCCCTCCCCGCAGGCGGAGAGGGACTTAACCCCAATACGGTTTAGTTAAGCCGATGTCGCCGCCATTTTTGCGGTGACAACATCTGGAATCAGGCGTCAAACCACGCGATCTTCCCCCTCTCCACCGCGTGACCTGCGGTCACGTTGGGGGTGAGGTAAACTACACGCCCAACCACGCGACAAAATCGTGTGACATCATGCGGTAGGACGGCAACAAGACCGGCGGCACAACCTCACGGAACGCGCGCCAGAACGCCGACCGCGCATCGTCTGCATCCTCGTTGGGATAATGCGCCGCCACCAGATTGTACAGTTCGCCGAGCTTGTTCAGATATTCGCGGATCGCAGGTTTGCGGCTCGGCCCCACGTAGTGATACATCGGCTTGAAAGGGACCATGCCCAGGTCTTCCGGGCGTATGGGCGCGAGCATCGTGCCCGTTTTGAAGTCCAGCACTGCGACGACTTGCGGCGGCCCCACATATAGCTCATCTGCACTGACTTGATCGGCCTGGTGATAAAAGAAGCGGATGTGTATCCGCCCTTGAACTTCGGCCAGCAGCGGATACGACCGGGCGATCCCCGGTTGCTGCAACTGCATCAGGCGCGGATTGCCCCGCACAAAGCGTTCCCACCGCACCAGAAAAGTGTCAGCCATGTTGGTTCCTATTTGTCGTCAGTGATGATAATGTATTCGCCGTCGTTGAGTTCAAGCCAGTCGTCCATAAAGGCGTCGGCGGGGACCTCATACACGCGCTGTCCGCCCGACCAATTGGTGGACACGAGTACGCTGGACAACCGTCCGCCGTCGCCCTGCTGCACGCCAAGGACGGTGTACGCATGACCGCCCTGCCCCATTCCGAATGTGTTGTCAACGGCAGTGGCAACGCACACCGGCGTCCCATTGCCGACGCGCTCGATCAAAAATTGCTCCGCTTGCGTGCGTTCCAGTGCGCTCCATCCAAACACCCCTGCGTCAAAATTGCCGTGTTCATACGTGGCGCCGTACTGCTCGATTATCTCAATGGCGTCGGAGCGGGGGAAGCCTTTCGCATCATGTTTACCATCAAGCATATCAACCCAGATGCGGGAAAACCAATCCGCATTGCCTAGCTGGTCCTGATAAATCTGGTCGGCTTCGGTCTGTGAAATGTCGTGTCCGTTTTGGATCAGCAGGTTCATCGCCCCATAGATCATGCAGGACGGCCCGCGCTGCACAACCAACTCGTCTGGGGTGAAATGCCCCTGCATCGGAATCACGCGCCAGCCGTTGACCCCGTTTGAATAATATTTGTGTATCGTTTGCACGTCCACAGGGCGGCCCGGTGCAACAGTCAGACCAATCCTGCGCGCTCGCACGCCGGCGTCGCTTATATCGCCAACCTCCACGCTGCCGCCCACCGTGCTTCCGTCGTCGATAAAATACCGTGATCCGCTGACGTCCCCATCGCGCAGGGCACGCACGGCCCCTACGAGGTCTGCGCTGAGTTCTTCGCAGGTGGCAGCCAGCCGTGTGACTGCCGGTTGGATGCCTCCCAAGTAGTGCGCCAGTGCCGCGCTCCCCACGTTCCCCACGAACGCTGAGACGCGCAGCAGCGAGATCGCTGTTTCTAGCGCGCGATTCATGTCATGTAAGGTGTCGGCTGCCGTGTCGAACTGGTCCGCTATTGCCTCCACGACGTCGTAATCCATGTGAACTTCTGTGGTCATAGCCCACTCCAATAATTCCACTTCCGCGCTGAGGATAGCATACACCATCTGCGAGCGCATGACGACCCCCACGCCAGGGTGGGTGCATTCCAAATCTGGGGCGATTGTTTTACCCCTCCCTATATCCCTCTCCGCGCGCGGGGAAAGGGGGCTGGGGGGATAGAGGTAAACCGATGGGCAAGGCTACGCGGCCCCCAATCTGGAATGCACCCGCCAGGGTCCACGAACGAGTGGTCAGTAGTTTGTTGTGTTGCGAAGAACAGCCTCACCCCCCGTGCCCCCGCGCGACACGTCGCGTACCATCCAAGACG
>CBEVZO010000475.1:0-3899 GCA_965554365.1 uncultured Anaerolineae bacterium | reverse complement strand
CATCGACGTCGCGGCCTTTGACAAAGTCGCCGCTGATATCATCTGGTACTACAATGGTGTAATTGCTTGCTGCCAGGCTGTTGAATGTCACACAACCGTTTGCGTCGGTGAGGTCGAAGTGCGTATCCAGCGCGTCGTTGTTGTTGTAGAGTTCGATGGATTCATTGTTATAAGTTGTACTGGTGAAGTTGCAGTCCTGGTTCTTATTCTGAACTTTGTACAGGCACACTTCGACCGATGCGTTGGACGCGGCAGTACATTCAACGGCATCCGCATTTGACGCAGCGCTCACGAGGTCTGTGCCCCCCGCGCTGTTGATTGCGACCATGTAGTATTCTTCGTTGCCGGGCACGCTGATTGAGGCGCAGTCCGTGCAACTGGTATCGGTGCTGAGGAAGTTAATCACCACCGAGTCGTCGACGACTTTGCGAATCTCAGCGCGCGTTGGTGGGATCACGTCGCCCCATTGCCAGGTGAATGATACATTGCCGGTGGCACAACTCACTGTCGCGTCGAAGTTAATCGGCGCGTTGGGCGGCGCTGTGCAGGATGCCTGGTCCACTGCTGACGGTGGACTAGCCATGATGCCGTTGTAGGCAATGATGTAGTAGTTCTTTTCATCGGTCAGGCCGATGGTGTCGCAGTTATCACAGAAGGCGGTCGGTGCAGGTTCCATCGCATAGACCATGACCCCAGCGTCGTCGTCCCAGATTTCTACGCGCGAAGGCACCGGTGCTAGAGGCGTCCACCAGAAAGATACCAGACCGGACGAGCAATCGGGGTCCGGGAAGGCCTCGAAATTGGTAGGCTGAGCGGGCGCGTCGCCCGTGTCGCAGACGTTGCCAAAGCCGTCACCATCGTCGTCTTCCTGACCGGGATTGGGGATGTTGGGGCAGTTGTCGGTGTCATCAGGCACGCCATCGCCGTCACTGTCTGGGTCTGGGTCGCCCGTATCGCAGGCATTGCCCACGCCATCACCATCGTCGTCTTCCTGACCGGGGTTGGGAGTGGCGGGGCAGTTGTCGGTTGAATCTGGTATGCCATCGCCGTCAGTGTCCGTAGTGCCACCGCCACCGCCGCCATCGGCAATCGGGATCGCCTTCAAAATGCTGCGTTGGCCCTCAAAATGCAGTTCGAGTTCGTTCATAGGCAAGAAGAAGGGATCGATATACGCGATCACCTCAATATGGAGCATATCGCCGGTTTCAATGGCGCTGTCTGCGGGTGGGGTCCACGTTGTGGGGCCACCGCAGTTGGTTACAGCCAGAGTACCCTGATCGATATAGGTGATGGTGATATCGTAGTCATCGGTGAAGTAGTTATCCGCAACGGCATCGGCCATCCCCTCACAGTCGAGATAGGGCTTGTAACCGTCGTTGTAGTACCAATGAATTTCTGAATACCGCAGCGCGGTACGCAGCGAGTTCGACGCCTGTGAGTATGAGAACAGGATCACGCCGAAATCGATCAATCCTGCGATGAACAGCATCAGGATCGGGATGGTCAGCATAAACTCAACAAGCGCCTGACCTTCTTCGTTTTTGCGTTTCTTTCTGAACAATCTGGAGAGCATCTGCTGCCTCCCGGCTAAGCTAGTGTGTATGGACCCGCACCAACACAACTATCGCTAACGTTTACTGTAAAACGTTATTTACGAGCTACTCTAAAATGCGGACGTGTATGGCCTCTGCACGCAGCGTGAAGAACCCGTTGCCGACAATGTCGCTGATGATAGGGGCCATCAGGTCGAAATCGTACTCGATGCCCACCTGGACCATCGCTTCTGTGTCCACAGTGGCATCAATGACCGCATAGTCCATGCGCACCGCGTCCCAACTGAAATTGATCTGCTGGCTGGAGGCGTTCTCGGCGCGATACATGGCGTTGTTTGGGTCTGCACACTCGCCACCAGTATCTTCAGGGCACGCCGCATTCAAGGCCAAGTAGAGCGCCGCTTCACCTGCGCCGTCTTCCATCGCGACATAGATGAAATACATCCGACCCAGGTCCAGCATCCCTAACAGGAAGATCAGCAAAAGCGTGAACGCCAGCGCCATTTCGATCAGACTCTGACCACTTTCTA
Organism: uncultured Anaerolineae bacterium; assembly: GCA_965554365.1. GTDB lineage: Bacteria > Chloroflexota > Anaerolineae > Aggregatilineales > Aggregatilineaceae > CAYRNY01. Next base: position 1,816 of record CBEVZO010000475.1, on the reverse strand, counting down.
AGTTACGTTTGTTCTGTTTTTGTTCTTTCTGCATGACATGCACTCCTGAACAGCCCTAAATTGGTGTGGCTGCGTGATATTGAACACGCTTCCATTAGAGCCTAAGTTGTACCAAATGTACGGGAATTCTTTACGCAACGCAATGGGACTAATTTCCCCTAACGGCGGACGTTGACAAAACTCTAACATCAACCTGACAACTGCTTGACATTCGATTCGCATTAGATTTATTGTAACCGCATTTTACGCCGCTGTGTTAGCTATATTAGTTTATTATCGGTCGAGAATGTGAGCCGTCGGATTGCTGCGTATTGTGTGGGACCAGAACAGCCATCTGCCGCCGATCCAAATCGGAAATAACTGATCCCTGCTGCGCCAAGCTCGAATGCGTGGCGCCCTGCTGCGGTGAGATGTGCAGCGGGTACAGGTTGCCCGGTGTGCGGATCGGGATATGTGCCCAGGATTGGCACGAGGGGCAGGCGATAGGGCGCGAGCCGCGCGAATGCTGCGTTGAGATAGGGGCGCGGGCCGCTGGTCGCAGGGCTGAAGTCCCAATGGTAGACCATCGGGGGCAGACTGTGGATGTGGGGCAGCCACTCGTTAATGTGGATGTGGTCCGGTTCGTCGCTCTGCACGAACAGGCACAGCACCAGGTGGAAGTCCGGCGGGATGTGGGCGCGCACGCGGGTGATCAGGGCACGGGCGGCTTCCGGCGGCTGGCTGCCGAAGTAACGCTCGCCTGCTTCCACATCCAGAATCAGCGACTTAACGCCCGGTACATGGCACGCGTCGATGATGCGTTGTGCTTCTGCTGCGATATCCTGCCCGTGTACGACACACCACAGGTGTGTTTCGAGATCGTGCTGCTGCAAGGTCGTGACCCATACCTGAATTGACGCTGGCCCGGTGATTGCCAGTGCTGGTTTATCATCGTCGTAGTCGCCTTGCCACTGCGCGCCGTTGCTGGTCTTGATCACGATCCCGGCGACATTGGGCGTTTGCGTGCAGACTGTGTGCGCGAGGTCAGCGATGGTGTTTTCCGCGACAGCACTCCCGCGCCAGTGCCACCACAGGATGCGGCGATCAAAAGGTGTGGACATAGAAATCCTCTCAATCCATGCACAGGGGAACGGGCAGTGTGTCAGACGGCGTAAACTGCCCAGTCAATGCTTCGGCGGCGGTTTGCAGTGAGGGGGGCGCTGTCACCGAGCGTGCAAAGTACGGCATCCGCGCTATGCAGCACGCCCGCATCATACGGATTCCGCAAACAGAGCAGCTCCGTATGTTGGCCCGCATCGAGCAGTGGCGACCTGGGCGGGATTGGCGACGTTGCGCGCAAACAGGATCACGCCGCCGATGCGCCCCTCCGCCAGCCAGTCGAGAATGTGTGGCGGGAGTTCCAGGCCGTGAAATCCGACGACGAGCATCTGCCCGATTTTTTCTTCAAGCGTAAGCATATACAATACCTTTCAAGCAGCGAAATCTTCTTCGATGGAGTGGCTTAATGCGGTATAATCCACTCTATACTATATAACACGCTGCCGCGCGGGAGTCAATAAGCATTCGTGCGGCGAGTTATAGGGCGATGATCATGCACATTGAGGTAGAAAAAGTTACGCTCCAACTCGAGTCTATAGGAATTTCCTTTTTGGGGAGTGTAAAACCGTTTGCCCCTCCCTAAATCCCTCCCCGCAGGCGGAGAGGGACTTAACCCACGACCTGACTCCCCCTCTCCATAGTTTTCGTTGAGCGCCAGCGAAATGATCTTGCCCCATTTTAACGGACAGTTTTTGTGGCGTAGAATTGCCGTTCAAAG
>CBEVZO010000474.1:0-3903 GCA_965554365.1 uncultured Anaerolineae bacterium | reverse complement strand
CCAGGTCGTAAAACACCAGCCGGACAAACTAATCGCTGCTTTTGAGTGGGAACTGGTGGCGCGTGCTGAGTTTGAGCGCCTAGCTGCACTTGATCCCACCGCTTTAACCGCTGTTGAGCGTGCGCACCGTTTTTTTTATCTCATTATGGCTGGATGGGGCGGCGAGTTAGATTATCCTCGCTTCCAAACAAGCATCTCCGACGGAGGGCATGGCAATCGACTAATCGGTGCGCTTAAACGTCTTCGTCAACGCCTGCAACCAGTTCATGAGCGGTTACGCACCGTCATCATCGAAAACCTGGATTGGCGTGAATGTGTCGCGCGTTATGATCGCGCGACGACTGTAATGTATCTTGATCCACCCTACCCAGGCAACAAAGTAAATTATGCGCATAATATGCGTGAATGGACTGACCATCACCAACTGGCCGAACGGTTGCGTTTGACAAAATGCCGATGGATCCTTTCCTCGTACGACATCCCACAAATTCGTGAGATGTTTGGTCAATATCATATTATCTCGGTGCGTGCTTACTCAGGTATGCGTAGAAAGAAAAACGATACCCGGCGCGTCATCAACCAGGAAGTTCTGATCCTGAACTACGAGCCGCCGCTAACCCAAGAAACACACTCGGAAAACATACAACAGCGGTTAGACATCTAATTCATCACAAACCACTACGGGCATTGTACACCACCTCGCGCCCACAGACCGCCACACGTAACTGCGGCGAGACAAATCAGACGCCCCGCCGCAGCGCAGTGTGTATGGTCGCGGCCTACTCGAAACCCGTGCTGGCAATCGCCGCGACGATCTGATCGTGCAGGAAGCCGTTCGTCACCAGCACGCCGCGATTTTCGGTCATGCGCGTGCCCTGTGTCCAGTCAATCGGCTTGCCGTGCAGATCGGTCATGCGCCCGCCCGCCTCCATGACAATCGCGTATCCGGCGGCGTGATCCCACAGCTTCTCGCGGAATTCCGGTTCCGGCACAATGCGCAGATACACGTCGCCCATGCCGCTCGCGACCATGCCGTACTTGTCCTGGCTGTCGAGGCCGCGCTTCGGTGCGTCGGGGCCGCGTCCGAGCGCCGTGCCTACATCCGCGAAGAAGCTCTTGTCGGTGTGCTTCGACTCAAAGCTGGTGAGCAGCGTCGCCGCCAGCGGATCGGTGATTTCTGACACGCGCAGCGGTTCACGCGGGCCGCCGCCCAAATCCTCGATGAACGCGCCCATGCCCTGCCGTGCATAAGTCAGCGCGCCGAGATCGTTGGGGGCGGGGTCTTCAGCGCTGTAAAAGCCGGGACTCGCCAGCACGCCCAGCACCGGCTCGTCGCCGACTTTCAAGCTGATTGCCACGCAGTAGTGGCGTCCGCCCAGGAAACCCTTCGTGCCGTCAATCGGATCGATGATCCAGGTGCGTTCGCCCTGCTTCTGTTTGCCGAAGTCCAGCCACGCGCAAATCTGTTCCTCAAACACATAGCCGCCAACCGCGTCGGTCACATAACGCTGCACCAATGCGCGCTGCTCGTCGTTCAGCAGCAGCATGAATTCTTCGGAGCGTTCCTCGCTCAGCACGGCGTCGTCAGGGAAATTCTCGGACAGCGCATGACCGATCAGTGCCTGCGATGCATAATCGGCAATCGTCACCGGCTCGCGCCCGGCCTTCTGCGACGGATCGACCAGTTCCCCCTGGATCGTCTGGCAGATCGACGCGGCCATGCGCGCAATCGTCTTGATCGTCTCAAGTTCTTTTTTTGGATCCACAGTTGATGCTCCAATGCTTTGAAAATCACGGTATGCCGCGTAATTGTAGCGCACGCGCCGCCGCCTGTCAGCGCCGGGGGCGAGGTCCGCGCGCGCACTCATCGTTCGCTGCCCCCTAACCGCTTGACGCCACAGAATATTAGTGCTAAGCTGACTCACGATGGGTTAATCATTACACTGGCGGGAGTCTGTCACGGTGACGCTAGAATTCGAAAAGATAATATCGCAAGTCGAGCGCATGGGTCGCATGATCGCGCACATGTCCGAGGAGCAATCCAAACGCGCGGAAAACGCCTGGGATATCCTCGCCGGATTGAGCGATCCAGGTGCTATTTGGCAACGTATCAAGCTCGTGCGTGAACGCAATGCTGGTTATCGTGGGGCTGGAACGCCGGACCTTGATAAGTATGACATTGTTGAACCATTGAATCGGCCCTATCCGTTGCCCCCGGCACCGTCTAATGCCACAATACTGGCAGCAGACGGATCACAGATTTATCCTGATCCTCACGCGGCGGCGCTGTACTATCTGCTCAATATCGCGGTGTTTGTGTACTATCACGGTGACGGCGATCTGCCCGACACCGTTTCCGAGCCGAGTTTGCATTATGCGGAAAGCGATGTGCGTAACGAACAAGGAAATGTTATTGCTGCCGCTGAAGTGAACGCACGACGCACCGTACGAGAATTGGCAATGCTGTACCGTGAAGCTTGGACCCATCTAGACCGTCCATGTCCACTACTGGCGATTAGCGATGGGCCGCTGCTGTGGTGGGTGGGGAAAGACGTGCCCAATAGAACAAAACTTATGGACGAGTATTTGGGGTTCCTGAGTCGGTTCTACGACATTCACGCGAATATCCAACAGCAGCACCAACAACATGCCGGGCTAATTGGTTACGTAGATCGTCCCACCAAACCGCATTTGGTGAATTTAGTGCATCTGATGCATCTAGAAGAGGGCGCTATTAACCGGGGGGTGTTCGATAGACAAAGTGAATTCAGTGGCCTACATGATGCAATGCTGATGGTTCGTTTACTCCAAGCCGGTGAACGTTCCGCGATTATGGTTCAACAAGCACCTCGAAACAAAGAATTTCGTGAACGTGGCGAGAAAAATGGTCAACATCTTGAGATCGCGTTCTTTTACCTGCATGTCGGCAATCATATCGTGCGCGTTGAACTACCAATGTGGGTCGCGCGCAACACAGCGATGGTCGATCACGTTCACGCGTTGCTCTACGATCAATGTCAGATGATGTGGCGCTACCCGTATGCCCTGACGCGTGCGGACGAACTTGCCGTGATTCGTGCCAGCGAGCGTAAGCACCTGGAGCAACTGATCGAGACGGAAATGCGCAAACAGGAGCAGCCCGTCGAACATTCGCAGAAATCCGCCAGCAAATCCGTCCGGCATGGCCGCACAAAATACGGCCAATCGCGCCGGTGAACCAGCACTCAACCGGGCGTATTGCCTACGTGCGGCTGATTGCTGACTCTGTCTATCGAGCAACAGGAACCTAACATGGCCGACCAGCCCTCAGAGCAACCCATCATCGGAAACGTGCTGCGCGCCAGCACCGTAGGTTTTGTGTGCGGGACACGCAGCGAGAACATCGCCCAATCCACGTTTGGCGAATTCGTGCGCACGCGGCACGGCGACGAAACCGGCGTGGACGTGATCGGCGTGATTCATGCGATCAGCATCGACGACGATCCGATGGTGCGCCAGATGATCATGGCGAACAATATGAATCCCTCCACTGTACGGGACCAACGCGCACACCGCATGGTCCCAGTGGAGATCAGCGTACTCAATGTGGGCTACGTGGAGCAGGGAGTGATCTACCAGATGCTGCCCCCGCGTCCTCCGCTGAGCCTGGATCACGTTGAACTCTGCACCAACGAAACGATCCGCCAATTCACCGCGCGGCTGGACTTCCTACGCCTGATGCTCGACACGAGCGACGTGCCTGCCGAGCAGTTGCTCGCGGCGTCGCTGCGCATCGCAGCACAGGCGCGCCCCGAAGCTGAGCGCGTGCCGTTTCTGGTGGATGCAGGACGGCGGCTCGCGGCGCTGCTGGCGCACGATCTGCCCCGGCTGCAACATGTGCTGCAACTGATCAAGCCGGTGTGA
>CBEVZO010000473.1:0-3905 GCA_965554365.1 uncultured Anaerolineae bacterium | reverse complement strand
CGCAGGCGAAGGGCCAACTGGTCGCGACGCATGGCATGTCGCTGCGCAACTGGTTCCTCAGTCGCAACGAACTATGGGGCCGCCTGGGGACGCCGTTCGCACCGTTGATCAACTTCGCGTTGCGCAACCGGCTGCTGCGTTTTCTCGCGGAGAAGATCGTGCAGGTATCCGCGCGCGCACCGCTGCCGGGATGGGCGGGCTACACGTTCCGGGGCTGGTGGAAGCGGCAGATCAAGCGCCATCCGCGCCCCGCGCCACAGTCGCACGCCGACCGCGTGGTGTATTTTCACGGCTGCTCAACCAACACCTACGAGCCGCACATCGGTAAGATCGCGGTGGCGGTGCTGGAACACATCGGGCTGCATGTCGAGATTCCGCCGCAAACGTGCTGCGGCCTCCCTGCGCAGTCCAACGGCGACTTCAAAGCGGCGCGGCGCTACGCACGCACGAACATCGAGTCGCTGGTTGAGTACGCGCGACAGGGTGTGCCTATCGTGGGCACGTCGGCCAGTTGCATCACGGCGATCAAGGGCGACTATCACCACGTCCTCGGCCTGGATGATCCCGACGCGCTGCTCGTCGCGGCGAACACGTTCGATTTTATGGAGTTTCTCGCCCAACTCGCGCGTGAGGGACGGCTCCCGCGTGACTTCACTCCTATCGAGCGCGAACTGCCGTATCACGCGCCGTGCCAACTCAAAGCGCACGGGATGGGACGCCCCGCGTTAGAGGTACTGGACCTGATCCCCGGTTTGCGTGTGTGGGAGATCGACGCGGACTGCTGCGGTATCGCGGGCACGTATGGCTACAAAGCCGAGAAGCGCGACATCGCGGAGGCGGTCGGGCAGCCGATTGTGCAGCAGGTCCATGCGGCGGGGGCCGACACGGTGGTGTGTGACACAGAAACGTGCCGCTGGCAGATCGCGTCACTCACGGGCGCACAGACGATTCACCCGGTCGAGTTGGTCGCGCAGGCGTACGGGCTGTCGATTGAGGATTACAGACCGCCTGTGCGAGGGTAGGAAACCGTGTGTTCCTGGGAGCAAATGGTAGCATAGCGCGCTTCATCCCCCTGGCTGTTGCGGTAACATGGTTTCGTAGGGGCAACCCCTACGAAACCGCATATAGCCGCCCAAAAACCCCATATGTACCCCATACCCCTAATATATGGGGGATCGCCAACGCGCATCTGATTCGATAATAAGATAAGAACATCTGTTGCATTTACGGTGTCGCGGCTGGTGACATCGCTCGATCACAGCACACCATAACCAGTAGGGTTGGAGGGAGGGCATCATGCGTACCATGCGTACTTTTACCACGCACGACTACAACACGTATTGGGAATACAAGATCGTGCGCGCACGGCACGGTGAGTTCGCACGCCGCGACTACCTCATCGCACTGCTGCGCCAGGAAGCCCGCGCCGGGTGGATCATGACCGAGAAATACAGCGATGGACAGGTCCGTTTCAAGCGCCCACGCAGCGCCCGCGCCGGGGATCGCTATCTGCCCCCGACCATCGATCCGTACCGCACGGTCTTCGTGGCGACCCCGCACCTTGCGTCGCAAAACCTGCATCTGTTCGCGCTGGCGATCACGCTGGTGATGGCGCTGATCGCAATTGCACTGCTGGTGCTGCTGGTGTCGCTGCCAGGGTAAATCCCGCCGGAATGTTCGTATAACACAGTGAATTGGTGATGGAGGATAGACGATGGCACACTTTGGAGGCATCGCCGGCGAAGTCGTGAGCGCGATTGCCGCCGCTGCGAAAGAGCGTAAAATTCGCGAGGAGGAAGTGATGACGACCTATTTACCGGAAGAGTTGCGCGACGATTGGGAGTTCAAGATCGTGCGCTCGCATCTTGAGGCATTCCGCAACCCGCAGAAGCTCAAGCGCGTGATCGCGGAAGAAGCCCGCGCGGGATGGGTGCTGGTTGAGAAGTTTGACAACGGGCGGCTGCGGTTCAAGCGCCCTGCCAGCGCCCGTGCGAATGACCAGATTTTGCCGCAGGACGTGGACCCGTATCGCACCACGTTCGGTTTCGGCGAAAAAACGGTCGTACTGCTGATCCTCGGCATGACGATTCTTTTGGCGTTGGGTATAATTCTGGCGGTAGTTTTCGCGACAGGAAATGCCTAACCCACACGGATAGCCTGATGATTGAACTCACTTGCACCGGCAAAGATACACTCGTGATTGAAAACCCGGTCATGCCCGCCGCCGGAACCTTCGGCTACGATGGCGCGGCATACCGGGATTTGCTCGATCTGACCAAGCTGGGCGCAATCGTGACGACGCCCATCACCTGGAAACCGCGCCGTATTGCACGCGGGCCGCGCGTCGTGCCGCTGCCCTCCGGTGTGTTGATCCACACGGGGCTGCCGAATCCCGGCGTGGGCAAGGTGATCAAACGTTACGCGCAAAGCTGGAAGCGCAGCCTCGCCCCGGTGATCGTGCATGTCGTCGCGACCACGCCACATGAGGTCGCAAATTGTGTCGGTGCGCTGGATCACGTGGAAGGCGTCGCGGGGATCGAGTTAGGGCTGCATGACCAGGTCACGCCGGAGGATATCGAGGATCTCCTGGGTGCGGCGCTGGATAACACCCTGCGTCCGATTCTGGTGCGCGTGCCGCTGTATAGCGCGGTGGAGTCTGCGCGTGTGGCAGAATCCGCCGGAGCCGGGGGGCTGGTCGTCGCCGCGTCGCCGCGTGGCACTACGCGCGATCCCGTGACCGGACAGTTGGTCGGCGGGCGTATCTACGGCCCCTGGCTCAAAGCGCAGACGCTGCGCGCGGTGGGTCTGGTCGCGCATGTGGTCAACATTCCCGTGATCGGCAGCGGGGGCATTCACAACGCTGACGACGCACGCGATTTTCTCGAAGCGGGCGCGGTCGCCGTGCAGGTGGACAGCGTGACATGGGTGGAGCCACGCCGGATTGAGATCATCGCGCGCAACCTCGGCGGGCTGGAACTCACACGCGCATCCGGTGCATACGCGGACGAGTGGGAGCCGGGAATCGGTATCACGATGCAGATGCAGCGCCAGGGCGATCCCGAACCGTATGACGATACTGAGCCGTCTGTTCCGCCGCCCATGCCGCCGGATTTGCCGGAGTGAGTGGGAGTTTTCAGTGATCAGTTTTTAGTTTACCCCTCCCCGCAACCGGGACACGTTCCCGCCACGCGACAATACGCGCCGCCAACCATCCGAACAGCAGAATCCCCGCGTAATCCGCCGCAAGATCGATCAGCGAAAAGCCGCGCGAGGCAAAGAATACCTGCGAGAACTCCTCAGCCGTCACCACCACAGCGACCAGCATACTGCCGCGCAGCAACGATAACGACCCGACCTGCATCCGCGCGGCGTTCAGCGAGAGATTGACCAAAAACGCCGCTGTGCCCATCAGTAGAAAATGTCCCGTCTTGTCGCCACCGGGCACCATCTTCAGGAACTTGAACACGCGCGGCCCCAGCCCCGCGTTCGCGATGAACACGATCAGCCACAATAACACAATAAACGCAATCGTCACCCGCGTAATCCGCCGCATAGTCTGCCTCCTGCTGTGTGTTGTGCGCGCCGCGTAATGCTTATACACGGTCCCCGCCGCGCAGACCGCAGTTAACATCGTCTCACGCGCTACCGGACACTTGCCCGGTGGCGCGTTTTTGCATACGCTTAGGCATCGTGTGCTTAGACTTTGAGGTGAAGCTATGCAACGTGTCAAACTATTCGGAATTCTGTTCGCCCTGGTCTTGCTCACCCTGCCCGTGATGCCCGCCCCGACCGCCGCGCAAGACGATCTCCCCGTGCGCGTGATCCCGGTCAAGGGACATCTGTTGATTACTGCGCTCTCGCCGGATGGCAGCACGCTCGCCGCGTTTGAGAATCCCCAAGTCATC
>CBEVZO010000472.1:0-3917 GCA_965554365.1 uncultured Anaerolineae bacterium | reverse complement strand
TCGTTGCGCCAGCCGGTGTTTTCCGGCTCCAAACCGGGTGTATGCCACAGATCGTTATACAACGTACTCGCGCACCACGCCTCCGCCAACGCATGCACTTGCCGGGGCCGTGTGTCATCCAACCAGCGCTTTGCCCGCGTCGGGACCGGCTTGAACACGTCATCCTCGTCCGCCGCAAGGCCCATACTGCCCGCCAAGCCCGTGAGCAGCGCCACCGCCGCCGGAGGACGCGGGGTCAGCCAATGCGGGGCCAACGACGCAGCGCTCTCCGTGTACAACGCCGGGCGCGCGGAGGGAACCTCTACGATTTGCAGATGCGCCAGCAGCGTGGTCAGATCATCGACCAACGTAGTCGTGGCGGGGACGGCCTGTTCTGGCACGAATTCCTCGCCCGCGTGGAGCGCCGCAGATGTGCCGGCCTGCACTTCCAGATCAAACCCGGTATTGTGGACCGGCAGCACCGCCGCCAGATCGCCCGGCACATAGACGAAGGTCTGCATCGCGACCTTGCCCTGATCGTAAGCCAGCACAATCAGGCCACGATAGTACAGCGTTTCGGCGATGTTAGCGGGGTTGAGATGCGGTTTTTCGCGGTCGCGGCGGCCCGGCCCCATCTGGCGCACCTCGCCAAACAAGCGACTGAACTGCGCTTCGGGCATCTTGTGTGCGGGCGCACCGAGCAGCGTTTGCAGCGCGCCGCGTTCGGCATCATTGAGCCGGTTCCATTCAGTGGCGGCGTTACCGGGTTCCAGCATCGCTTCGGCGAGGGCTGCGGCATCGTCGTGTTTGTCACCAGCGTCGAGGTCTACATCCCAGCGATGGGCGATAATCGCCAACATGCCGGGATCGTAGCTCAACAACGTGGGGAGGAGTGTTTGCATAGCGCGTCTACTTGTGATTCAACTACCTGATAAAGGTAGCTTAATCAGTGTCGACGGTGCGCGCAAATTTTGATGGCATCAGAAAAACAAAAATGGGACACGGATGAACACGGATAAACACAGATCAAAATGCAACATCCGTGTTTACCTGTGTCTATCCGCAACCCATCATGCGTTTTTGCGCGCCCCACTGGGGGTGTCGCTACTCGCCCAGATCGATACAGCCTGTGCGCCACAGCCCCGGCCATGCACCGTGTGGCATCCCGTAGTAGTCTTCGATGATGCGGCGCACAATCGGCGCAGCAACTTCGGAGCCTTCGCACGAGTTCTCGACCACCACGACGACGGCGATCTCCGGGTCTTCCTGCGGTGCAAACGCCACAAACCAAGCTTCCGGCTTGGTGAACTCACCGCCGGTCTGCGCAGTCCCCGTCTTGCCGCAGACGGTAATGCTAAACCCGTTGCGCTGCTGGAACTCGTACCAATCATCGTACATATACCATGCTGTGCCGTTAGGATCGAGCGTCACATCACACATCGCGTCCTGGATCAACTCGAAAATCCAGGGCTCATAGTCCAACGTGCTGATCACTTCCGGCACAGCTTCATACACGGGAGCCTCACCGATCAATTGCACCCGGTTGACGAAAATCGGCTTGAGCATCTGCCCCCCGTTTGCTACACCCGCCACCATACGCGCGATTTGCAGCGGCGTGATCTGCGTTTTACCCTGCCCGATCACCATATCCAGCGTGTCGGAGATGCTCCATTTGCGCGCGTCGGTACGGAAGATTAACTGCTCGTTGGGAATCTGCCCGATTTCCTCTGGCAGATCAGTCTGCCCAGTTGCCACGCCGAGACCCATGTCATACGCGTACTGGGTCAGCATTTGCGGGTCAACCTGGTGCATATTCGCACCCAGCTCCCAATAATAAGGATCGCAGGAGTATGTCAGTGCGTGCCGGAAATCCACATACCCATGCCCGGTTTCGAGCCAGTCAGTACGGAAGGGCAGCCCGTCGCCCCACTCTTCACCGTACCATTGACCGGTGCAGGTAATCGCAGTTTCCGGCGTGTACACGCCGCTATCCAGCCCCGCCGCCGTTGAGACGATCTTGAAGACCGACGCGGCAGGCAAACGGGACTGCGTGACACGGTTCAGCAACGGGGCGCGCGGATCGGCGTTGAGTGCGGTGATCGCAGCCCCGCGCGCTTCATTACTCAGCAATGAATCCGGGTTGAACAAGCTGGGGTCGTAACTGGGGTAGCTCACCGCCGCGAGAATCTCGCCGGTTCGCACATCCATCACTACCGCCGCCGCGCCGCGCGAAGTCTGCGCCCAGGTCGGTGTGGATTCATTGTAAGCTTCGATAAACGCGTTCTGTACAGCTTCCTGCAAATCGCGGTCAATCGACAGATACACGCTCTGGCCCGGCTCAGGAGTAGTCTCCGCGATCACACGCAGTGTGCCGCCGGTGGGCGAGGTAATCATCAGCACGCCGCCGGGTTTACCCGCGAGATAGTCCTCATAGGTCGCCTCGATCCCGCTCTGCCCAATTAGCGCGTTCCGCGGATACCCACGCCGTTCGTATTCAATCGTCTGCTCAGGGGACAGCGGACCTATATAGCCGATGATATGCGCTGCCAGTTCGCCAAAGTAGCGGCGTGTGTTGCGGGGTAAGGTATCGAGATTATCGTCGCCAATGCCACACAAGCTGATCAGGCTGCCTTCTTCGCGCTGATACATTTCGGCATCAATCTCACCTATCGGAAAGCGCGTTTCGGGAGCCCATCCGATGAACTTCGCCTCGATCTCGACATATTCGCGCCGGAGCAGCCGCGAGAGCAAATCGATACACCCGTTGTAATTGCGAATCTCTTGTTGCACGAGGTACAGACCCACCGAGCGCCCATTCTGATCCACAAGCACCTGCCCGTTGCGGTCGTAAATGTTGCCACGATTGGGCAGCGTTTGCGCACGGTGCAACCGTGCGCCTTCTGCCATCTCCGCGAAGATGTCCATGCGTGACCACGCGACACGCCAACCTTCCGGCGTTTCGATCAGGCGCATCGTGCGGCCTGGGTCTTCGATCACACCGAACATTTCTGCCTGAAACACCACGTCATAGAGGATGGCAGCGGTCGCGCCCTGGCGCAGCGAACTGGTGATCTGCGTTTCCAGGCTGTTGAGCGTGATATCTAGCGCGGCATTCTGATATTCCGCAATGAACGCCGTCTCGGTATAGGCTTCGCGGCTGTTGGGACTGGTTAACGTGTACATCGTCGCGAAATCGCCCGCAACCCAGGCCGTGAGAAATGTCTCCGCAACCTGCTCCGCGTCCGCCAGCGACAACTGCAAGCCGGAGTCCAACCCGCTGTTGACTGTTGGGGTATTACCATCGTTATCGCACGCACTGAGTACCAGCGTCGCCACTATCAGTAGCAGCACCAGCACCCACACCATCCGGGTATACGTGTATCGCATAAGTTTGTATCCTCGCGCTCCACAACTAAAAAGGGGTAGGGCCTACCCCGGCTCATTACCCCCTGGCTGTGTTATCTACGACATTTGCTGCGCATCATACTGCATTATAACGTTCGCGCTACCACGCGTCGAGCTACGGCTCCTATGCGTTAGTCTCGCCATTGTCTGATGGAGTCCCCTCAAGCACCTGACTGCTCACGTCGCAGTCATACGCTTGATACTGGATACAGCGTTGCGGCGTGTCGGCTGCCGCCACGACTCCGAACTCGCGCAGCACGCGCACCAAATGACACAAGGGCAGTCCCACCACATTAGAAAAGCAGCCATGTGTGAGATTAACCGGGCGGAAACCGGCATGTTGGATCGCGTAACCGCCCGCTTTGTCAAACGGATCGCCGCTGGCGATATAGGCGTCGATTGCTGCGTCGGTATAGTCGCGCATCGGCACATCCGTCACCGCCACATCAGTCACATGCCGTCCGGTCATCGTGTCCAGCACAGTCAGCGCGGTGTAGACCTGGTGCGCGCGCCCCCGCAGCCGTTGCAGCATC
>CBEVZO010000471.1:0-3917 GCA_965554365.1 uncultured Anaerolineae bacterium | reverse complement strand
GGCATCAGCGGCAGCATCCTGGCAATCATCATCTTGACCGTCCTCTACACGTTTTTTCCCATCGACGCGATCCCGGATTTCATCCCCGTCGCGGGGCAAGCCGACGACATTGCCGCGATTCTGGCAGGCGGAGGATCAGTCTCGTTTCTGGCAGCACTGCGCTTCATCCTGCGGACACGCATTGGACGCTGGGGTTGCCTGATCGTAATTACGCTGAGCGCGATTGGTGCGTTCACGATCTTCTGGTTGCTGATGCAGGTATTTGACGCTGTACTGTAAGGGTCAATCCAAACACTGCACAGAAAGCCGGTAGGTTCCAATTGCCACACTCCCATACAGCCGTACTTCTACCGTATACATGCCGCTGGCGGGCAACACAAGGTCCAACGCGGGACTCTGCCCTAGATGCGCGCTGTCGTCAATGTGTGCAATCACCGTCCCATCCGGCGCAGCCACCGACAGCACTCCATCCCCTGCGGTGAACATGCTGATCCCCACGCGCTCCCCTGCGATGCCCTCGAATGTCCAGATATCACGCTGCCCCGCCACACGAAGCGCACCGGACCGCGTTTGACCATACACAATATCGCCGCCACCAGATGCGGGAACAGGCAGTGCCCTGAGCGTCAGCGTTACACGGCGCGGACGTGTCTCTGGACCGTACAAATACAGCGTATAGTCGCCGGGACCGGGCAAGTCCCACACACCACTGAGCAGCGGATCATCAAACAACGCCACCTGTGAGATCAGTGTCCCGCCCGCAGCATACACCTGCGCATAGAGTGATAATGCGCCCTCCGCATCGGCGGCAGTGATCGTGAGACCCACCCGCAGCGCGTCATCGCTGGTGAACGTATAGCGCTCCCACACATCGTCAGGCACATAGGCCGTTTCCAGTGGCGTGTTCAGCAGGAGTGAGCGAAACCTGGGCGTGGGTGTGCCTGTGCGCGTGGTGATCGGCGGCGGCGGAATGTGTAACGCGGGCATTGCCGTTGCTGTGTGAATAGGCATCAGGGTTTGCGTGGGAGTAGAAACAACAGGCGCATTCCTCCGGGAAGAAGAACACGCCCCAAGCATAAGCAATAACAAGCTCCACAGGATAATCAGTGGAATACAGAAGCGCCGCGATATCATCAACAGCCTATTGAGGGCTAGGTTCCAGGCACGACGGAAGCTGCGTCACATCAAACGACCATGCCTGCCCATAAAATGCGAGATAATCAGCAACGTGGGCCGCCCAATACGCCGGATCGTGATTACCGCTGGGGTTGATCACATACTCGTGGCGAATGTCACGTCCCAGCAGCAATTCCGACATGATCTGTGCAAATGTGCCCACATAATCGTCCGTCGCGTGGTCCATATAAATCCGCAGCGGATTCTTGTCCACGCTGACCTGCTGCGCCAGGTCCATCGGATTCGTTTCAGGACCGGCGTTGTCGGGCTGAAAGTGGGGACTGTGTCCCCCTAACGCCGTGAATAGCTCAGGATGCCGGAACGCAATGCTGAACGCCCAGAAACCGCCGCGCGAAATCCCGCCGATGGCGCGCCCGTCCTGGCTGCCCCACAAACAAAAATCGCGCTCTACTGTGGGAATCAACTCGGTCAAGATCATATCTTCATATGAGAAACCGTCCGGCTGATCGTTGAGTTCGGCGATTGCGCCACCGTCTGGCATCACCAATACCATCGGCGGCAGCGATCCCTTACTCACGCCGCGATCCAGCGCCCCGTGTGTGTCCAGGTCCACGAACATCGAGTCGTCATAGCCTGTGCCGTGCAGCAAGATCACATAAGGATAGCGTTGCAAGGTGTCGAAGAAACACGGCGGCACATATACCTGATAGGGCACATCATCGCCGACCACGTTGCTGTAAAACGAGGTGCGGAAGATTTGCCCCTCAGTCTCATCGCACACAAACGGCGTGGGTGACGGCAGCGCCGTAGGAATCGGAACGGGAGTCGCGGACGGCTCTGGCGTATTCACCACACCGCCCGTACCGGCAACACTCGTCACGGCGGGCACGGCTTGTCCAGGCTGAGCGGTTTGGCCCAGCGGCGGAGTCGGGGAAGCCATCACAATCGTGTCCGGCGTTTCACCAGTCACGATCACGTACTGGGGTGTTTGCTCTGGGGCCAGCGGCTCGCAGGCAATTAACCCGGCAAGCGTCAGGCAAACGAACAGGAGAATGAGGCAACGTTTTGGTATCATGGCGGAAATTATATGCTGTTCGGAGCCTGGAAACAACCTCTTGTGGCACGAACTTTCCAAACTCCGTAGAATCCCGGACACGCCACACAATAATACAGTATAAGGTGAGCTAGAAACCACTATGGCAACTGCACAAGGGATGCGCCCGGTACAACCTGCATCGCAAGGCCGCGCGCGTGTGCGCCACCAACGCCGCCGCCGTCTGCGCAATACGCTACGCACGATATTCGCGCGGGGCGATTTCAGCAGTTTGCTGATCACCTGGGGCATGATGATCGTCACCGGGCTGGCGCTCGATGCTGCCGAGTGGACTGAGGGGTTACACGTCCTCGCCTACGTCAACTTCTTCGCGGTGGGATTTGGGTTTCTGCTCTCACGCAGCCACTATTCCGAACTGTTCGCGCTGATTCTCAGCAGTATCTATAGCATCGCAGTGATCATGCTGATCAATGCCGTGCTGTTGGTCGATCACGGCTCGGTGTGGCAAAGAGTCGATACGCTGCTACATCAACTGTGGGTGTGGTTCAACGAGGCGGTGTCTGGCGATCAGCCCGTCAATAACGAAATCGCGTTTGTCGTGTTTCTGTCAATCTTGTTCTGGTTCCTGGGACACAACGCCGCGTGGCACGTCTTCCGCGTGGATCGTGTGTGGCGCGTGATTGTCCCTACCGGACTGGTGATCGTCACCAACCAGTTTTACTACCAGGGCGACAATCCACTCGACATCTACCTGATCCTATTCGTGATTTTCTCGCTGCTGCTACTCATACGCTCGCATATCGAGACGCGTGAATACGACTGGTTTATTCACCGCATCAGTTTTCCGAACTACGTGCGGCGCACCTTTTTTCAGGCGGGTGGGGTGCTGGCGATTGTGCTGGTGCTTGTCGCGTGGAGCGCCCCGGCAGGCGACGACGATAAAAGCCTGGCACGTGTGAAAGACCTGCTCTCCGGCGAAACATTCACTGAACTCGCGGAACTATGGAACCGCCTGTTTGCGTCCGTTGAGGGACACGGTATTGCCACCACCGACTACTATGGGGGCAACGACTTACCGATAGAAGGCCCGGTCCAGTTGGGTGACGCGCCTGTGATGTACGTGCAAGCACCCTATGGGCCGCGCTACTATTGGCGCTCCACCGTGTACGATCTATATGGCTTCGAAGAAGGTAAATGGCGCTGGCGGCATGTTCGCACCGTGCGCGCGTTCACCGAAGAAGCCGGGTTGAAACTCAACATCGGTGAGGTAATCGCCGGGACACGTCGAGATGTAAACCAGACCATCACCCTCCTGATGCCTGCATCCCGGCTGATCTACGCCGCACCACAGCCCGTAGAATTCGGGCTGCCCGTGGAGGCCGAACTCGACTGCGTGGAAGATCTCCAACGCGTATGCGTCAATGAGAACAAAGAGGTAGATGTCGCGATCATCCGAGCACGTGAAACGCTGCGTCGGGGGGACCATTACACAGTGCGATCCTCGATCAGTTCCGCTAGTGCCGATCAGTTGCGCAATGCAGGTGAGACATATCCCAGTTGGGTGCTGCGACTTTATTTGCAGGGAGCAAACGAAGTCTCACCGCGAATACGCGATCTGGCGTTCCAGATCGTGGCCGAAGCCGGCGCACAAACGCCCTATGATCGCGCCAAAGCAATTGAGTCCTGGCTGCGCACGTACATTCAATACAACGAATCCATCTCTGCG
>CBEVZO010000470.1:0-3926 GCA_965554365.1 uncultured Anaerolineae bacterium | reverse complement strand
ATCGGTGAACGCCAGACCGAATTCTTGCTCAAAAACCGGCAGGTTCTGGACCAGGGCGGCGGACTGTGAGGCGGTTGTGATGTTGGCCCACAGCGCCCAATACGCACTTAAGGATTTGACGGGGATTTGTGTGCCGCGTACGAAGTTATATTCAAAGAAGAACCCTTGTGCCTCGTTCCAACACAATGCTTGGATTAACTGGGCGCGTGTATCATGGACTTGCTGCCACTGTGCGGCTTCGTCTGCCAGACCGATTTCGGACGCGATCAGCTTTAGCACTTCGGCATACCGCACCAGGATACAGTTGGTGATCAGCGGGACGCATTGGCGCACATCGCCGCCAAAGCAAGCGGTGAAATCCAGCCCGGTTTCGGCTTCGGCTCCCAGTTCCGGGCGCATCGAAGGATCGCCGAGGTCACGGTTAGTCGTTAAGCCAGCCGGGGTGTGGTGATGATCGGCACTCCAATACCCGTAGAATGCTTGCTTGAGTGCCGCATATGCGCGGGGCAGAATGGCACGATCCCCGGTGTGTTGGACATAACGCCAGACCCCGTCGGGTAGCAACGGCGGCTGTGAGCGTGTACGGTAAAACGTCCGGTTGCCGTTTAACACCATGCCAAAGCGCTCAATCATGTTCAGTTGGTTCACAATGTGTTGGCGCACAATATCGCTGCGATCATGCGCGAGCAGCCCCAGGTTGATGAAATAGGTGTCCCAGCCGTACAGTTCGGGGAAGGCTCCTTCGCTGCCTGCCGCTGGACTGTAGGGGTAAGGCAAAAACAGCAGTGTGCCGGTTTCATCTGCGCGAATATCAGCTTCTTGGGCCGTGACGAGATCGTCGTCCCACCAACTCCGTACCAATTCATCAAGTGCCTGCCAGCGATCTTGCATGGGATAATCCTTTGCGAGTGTGTTCTGTGTAAGTGGTTGTCGGGCCATGTACCCCCTGTTAAAATGGGGTGCATCTGTATGCTGCGTTTTGCCAAACTTCATATATTAATGTGAGTTTATCCCAGAAGTATGAATGAGAAAACCTATGACTAAAGTTACGCCTTCGCGCCGCCAATATCTGGATTTCAAAGCACAGTTTCCTGATGCGATTGTCATGTTTCGGTTGGGCGATTTCTATGAGATGTTCGACGAAGATGCGGAGATCGCGTCACGCGAGTTGGACCTGGTGCTGACCGGGCGTCCGGTGCGCAAGGGCGAGCGTGTGCCGATGTGTGGCGTTCCGCACCACGCGGTTGAGGGTTACATCGCGAAGCTGGTCGAGCGCGGCTATCACGTGGCGGTGATCGAGCAGGTTGGCAACGCGCCGGTCAACGGTTTGACGCCGCGTGATGTGGCGCGTGTCGTGACGCCGGGGACGGTCATGGAACCCGGCATGTTGCCCGATACGCAGCATAACTATTTGCTGGCGCTGGCTCCCGAAGCGGACAAACGCGGTGATAGTTGGGCGGCGGTGGGGCTGGCGTATGTAGACATCAGCACGGGTGAGTTCGCGGCGACGCAGATCGACGGCGAGGACGCGACGCTGGCGGTGGTCGAGGAGTTGGCGCGCCTGGAACCGCGCGAAGTGCTGCTCCCCACGACGTGGGTGGATCGCGGGATCACGCTGCCGCCGGGAGCGCATGTCACGCCGCTGCCGGATTTCCGTTTTGAGCAGGGCTTCGCGCGGCAAACGCTGATCGACCATTTCGCGGTGTCTACGCTGGCGGGCTTTGGGTTGCAGGACAAGCCGCTGGCGATCCGTGCGGCGGGCGCGGCGTTGGCTTATGTGCAGGAGACACAGCGACGGGCGCTGCACCAGTTGACTGAGGTGCGCAGCTATAGCACCGCCGGATTCATGGCGCTGGACACGGCGACGCGCCGCAATCTGGAATTGACCGCCACGATCCGCGAAGGTGGCAAGCGCGGATCGCTGCTGGGCGTGCTGGATCGCACGATCACGCCGATGGGCGGGCGCTTGTTGCGCACATGGATCGGACAACCATTGCTGGATCGTAAGCGGTTGGAGGGGCGGCTCGATGCGGTGGAGGCGTTGTATCTTTCGGGCACGGCACGCGCGGCGGTGCGTGAGGGCTTGCGCCCGGTAAGCGACCTGGAACGGCTCACGAACCGGCTGTTGGTCGGACGCGCGGGGCCGCGTGCGTTGCTGGCGCTGGCGGATGGGTTGGACGCCGTGCCGGAGTTGATGGGCTTGATCGCGC
Organism: uncultured Anaerolineae bacterium; assembly: GCA_965554365.1. Lineage (GTDB taxonomy): Bacteria > Chloroflexota > Anaerolineae > Aggregatilineales > Aggregatilineaceae > CAYRNY01. The sequence continues at coordinate 1,716 of CBEVZO010000470.1, read as the reverse complement.
CTGCGCCGGAGTTGGAAGCGATTCATAATGCGCTCGATCCCTGCGACGACGTGATCGACCTGATCCGCCGCGCGCTGACCGAGGATCCGCCCGCCGTACTCAATACGATTGGGGCGTTCCGCGCGGGCTACTCACCTGAACTGGATGACGTGATCTTGCGCAGCCGGGACGCGAAAGATTGGGTCGCGAATCTGGAAGACGCCGAGCGCGAACGCACCGGGATCAAGGTGAAGGTCGGTTACAACAAGGTGCATGGCTACTATCTCGAAGTCAGCAAGGCCAACGCCGATAAAGTGCCCGAAGACTACGTGCGCAAGCAGACGTTGGTCAACGCGGAACGCTATATCACGCCGGAGTTGAAGGAGTATGAGGCGCTGATCCTGAGCGCAGACGAGCGCCAACTAGAGATTGAACAGCGGTTGTTTGGCGAACTCTGTGCGCAGGTGCAGACGCGGGCGGGGGCGTTGCTGCGGACGGCGGCGGCATTGGCGCATCTGGACGCGTTCGCGGCGCTGGCGGAGGTTGCGGCGCGCGAGGATTATGTGCGTCCGGCGCTGGTCGATGAGGATGTGCTGGACATTTGCGAGGGGCGGCATCCGGTGGTGGAGCAGATGTTGCGCGACCGGCGTTTTGTGGCGAACGACACGCACTTTGACGCCGACGAACGCCTACACATCATCACCGGGCCGAACATGGCGGGTAAGAGTACGATCATCCGGCAGGTGGCGCTGATCGCGCTGATGGCGCAGATCGGGTCGTTTGTTCCGGCGCGCGAGGCGACAGTGGGCCTTGTGGATCGCATCTTCACGCGCATCGGTGCGCAGGACGAGATTCACGCGGGGCAGTCTACGTTCATGGTGGAGATGGTCGAGTTGGCGCTGATCCTGTCGCACGCCACGCGGCGCAGCCTGCTGATCCTGGACGAGATCGGGCGCGGGACCAGCACGTATGACGGCATGGCGATTGCGCGGGCGGTGGTCGAACATATCCATAACCATCCTCGACTTGGCGCGCGGACGTTGTTCGCGACGCATTACCACGAGTTGACCTCGCTCGCGCAGATTCTCCCCGGCGTGGCAAATTACAATGTCGCGATAGCGGAGGACGGCGACTCGATTGTGTTTCTGCACCGGCTGATGCCTGGGGGTACGGATCGCTCGTATGGCATTCACGTCGCGCAGTTGGCGGGCATTCCGAAGGCGGTGGTCAACCGCGCCAACGAGATTCTCAAGGAGCTTGAGGAAGCGGGCGGCGATTTCGTGATCCAGCCGCGCGAGCGCCAAGACGGTCCGGCGCAGTTGTCGTTCTTCCAGCAGGATGCCGATCCTGTGATACGCTATATACAGGAGTTGCGGATCGACGAATTGACGCCGCTGGACGCGATCACGAAGCTGTACGAACTCAAGCGGCTGGCGGGAGATGAGGAGTAGGACGTATGGCGATATCGCGCATTCGTCGACTTTACTACAATGTACCCTGGTTTCGGAAAGTCCAGGCTCGGCACGCGGCGCTGGAAAAATCCCTGATCTGGCGCGGTGTGCTACCTGCGCGGACGCTGCCTCTGCCGGACGTGTTGGGCATCGGAGCGACGAAAGCGGGCACGACATGGCTGTACCGCGTGTTGAACGCGCACCCGGATGTGTATTTTCCAGGGTCGAAAGAGCAGCACTATTTTGACCGCAACTGGAACGTGACCCTGCTGCTGTACGCGGCACG
>CBEVZO010000469.1:0-3927 GCA_965554365.1 uncultured Anaerolineae bacterium | reverse complement strand
GGGACCTGCCCTTTTTATTTATACATCTCTCTCAACCACTGTAAATCCTCCCCATTTGAAGTTCCCGGCGGCCATATCTTCAATCCATAGCCCTGATATTTTCCCTTGCGATTATAAACAACAGGTTTCAATTGACGCGCGTAACGGTCTTCTGTAAAACCGTAAGATGTTTTCTCGACAGCGTAGAAAAAGCCAGAAGCTACAGCATCAGCTATTTGGAGGCCCATGCGCCTGCCGGAAGAATAAGCCTTTATCTGCGACGATTTAACAGCTCCCCAATCTATGCGCACATCGTACGGCGAACTCTTGAGTAAATCCAAATACTTGCAGATTTCTGCATATGACATCCCTGACCGATTCGAGAATATGATTTCGGCACTTCCGTCCCCATCATCGCTTTCGGGCCGAAAATCTCGACAATACCAAGAAACACGCTCTAGCAGAAGCCGTACTGAATAAAAGTAAAGCCGATAACGTTCTTGAAATGTCTCCGGTTCCCTTATCGAGGGTTTGTGAACTATAACGGATACTATTCTCAGACTGGCTTTAGAAATCTGATCGATGTATGGTACACGCTGATGATGTTTGAGATCGCGAAAATGCAACGGTTTTTTCGGGGGTTTCTGGAGTACATTGCGCACTCGATCAACAAGTTTGACAACCATCAAATCTGTGCTTTTCACGGTCACTACAGCTGAAAGCACGAACCACTCTGAACTGCCCTTAGCAAAGGAAAAACCCTCATCTCCTGACTCATCTATATAAACCACAAAACTTGCCGACATCACACTATCCCCGTCAACTAATACTCTTACGAACGTTGTCTTTCGCGAATGTGCAGCTTTTGCCGTTTGAGACAGATTTCATCTCTGCTTTCTATGCTAATCATAACCCATTAATCCACTCCCGTAAAAATATAACTAACATTCTTAACAATATTCTTATTATGATAAATCTCAAGAGATCGTACATCCACAGGTTATCAAACGAAAAAACCGGGCCGTGTTGCCCGGTCCAACGTGGTTTTTGATGATGGATAATTCGGTCTGCGACCTATTTCGCGGGAGAAGGTGTGTTAACCGCTACCTGCTGACATCTCGCACATCGCCAGACAGCGTCAACGCGCGATCATCAGCGGCGGAGTCGAGCGACTGCGCCATCAAGTGCCAGTGCCGGATGCCGTACACCCAGCGCGCCAGCCAACTCGCGCGCGTCTCGATCACGCGGTAGCCCACGTTTTCGTAGACGTGGATCGCGCGGGCATTTGTCCCTGCGACCCACAGCGTCAGACGGCGACGGTCGTGTTCGCGCGCCCAGGCCGCCGCGTGCTGCATCAACTGCTGTCCGATGCCCCGCCCCTGATAATCCGCCGCGACGCCGACATCGCCAATATGCGCGTCCCCCTCCTGCGGGGTGTGACTCAGCAGCCACAGCGCAAACGCCGCCCATAACAGGCGCGGCATGCCCAGTTCGCGCAGCGCGAGACTCTCGAAGGTGCGATTCTCAGTCGTGGTATGCATCACCGGCTCAATGACCAGCGTGCCGACAATGCGCCCATCAACCTCCGCGACCAGCAGCCCATCGTAGCCGCGCCGCACCGGGCCGCTGTAGACTGCTTCGAGCAGACGTTGAATGCGCTCCGGCTGGTTGCCGAAGACGGTGCGCAGCTTCACGCTGAACGCCTCACACAGCACCGCCGCCACACCGGGTAAATCCACCACGCGCGCTGACCGGATACGCAGCATCTCAGCCCCCTAATCCGCTTGCTCGTCCAGCTTTGCCAGCACGCCGAGCGCCAGCCCCACGCCCGCGATGGTCGCCAGATTCGTGAACTCACCACCAACCCACGCCGCCCGCAGCGCGTCCAGATCGAACCAGCGCAGCGTGATCAGCTCGGAATCTTCGTATTGCGGCTCCGCCACCACGCGCGCATCTTGCGCCAGGAAAATGTGCGATGCGCCGCAGCCCCGGTTGCCGTCCACAAAGTAGCGGCCCAGCGCGTGCCACGTTCCCGCCTCGATGCCGGTTTCCTCACGGAGTTCGCGGCGTGCGGCAACTTCCGGCGCTTCGCCCGTGTCGATATACCCGGCGGGCAGTTCCGTCGAGACGGCACGCGGTCCATGCTTGTAGTGCTGGACCAGCGGCACGCGCCCGTCCTCGCACACCGCAAGGACCTGCACATAATCAAGCATCTCGACGCGGTAAAAGTCGGGAATCTCGACGCCGTTGGGCAACCGCACATGATCCACCACGACGCGCAACCAGGGCCGCCGGTCGAGCAGTTCGGTCGTGCTGAGGATGTGCCAGGGTTCGTGTGTGGTCATAAGGTTTGGTTTCCAGGTGCGGGATATGCATGTCAGGTTGGTGCGGTCATCACAAAACGCCCGGCCCACATGGACCGGGCTACATACAAGTCGGACCGTGAAACGGCCCTTTCAACAGCCCCTTCAGCGGGCTTCCAAGCCTTTCACAGCCGCCGTGTTTATCCCGGCGGCGCAGACATTCGCAACGTGGCGGTATCGCGCAAGATACGCCATGCCTCACAATACGAGTCACCTTGCGGGACATGTGCCACATAGAAGCGTGAGTCTCATACAAGACGCATCAAGAGTCCCTTTAGCGGACTTTCTAGCTTTTCCCTGTAGCCGCTGTGTTTCAACCGGCGGCGCAACTACCCACTACTCCTCATCACCGTTGATGAGCGCCATAAACTCCGCCGGATCAGTCCACGCGCCGCCGACGGCCATCTCGTAATGCAGGTGCGCGCCGTTGGAGCGCCCGTTGCGCCCGCTGAGCGCGACCACGTCGCCCTGCCGCACCCATTGACCGGGTACGACCAGCTTCTCCGACAGGTGCGCGTAGCCGCTATATACGCCCCAGCCATGATCGATCAGCACGTAACCGCCACGAATGTCGAGTTCTTCCGCCAGGATCACGCGCCCGTCGCCCATCGCCAGGATCGGCGTGCCCATGCCCACACTCAGGTCAATCCCCGTGTGCCGCCGCCAGTACGTTTCGTTGTAGAGGCGATACGTGCCAAACCAACCGATCTCCGCAGCTTCAGAGGGGCGTATGAAACCCTTGGTCACCCACAGGCGCGACGGTGTGAAGCGATCCAGAATATTGAACAGCCGCGCCATCTCGTTCGCTTCGACTTCCGGCTCCAACAGCGAATACAGCGAGGCGGACAGCGTGATCGTGGAGCGCCCGAAGCCGCCATCGTCTACAGTCACCGGCTGTTCGATCATCTCTGTGCTGTCATCCTCGTACTTCACCCACAATTGCAGCGTGTAGCTCCCCACGAGATACTCGATATCCGCCGAGAGCATCCCGACCCAACTGCCGTTCTCTGGGTAGAAGTAGAACAGGCGCTCCTGAAAAATGCCGCGCACCTCGACGATGCGCGAGCCGGAAACCCGCACGACGCCCACCTCGCCCTGGCGAATCCCCCGGAATTCGAGCGACACGCTCACCCCGGACGCATCCGGCGCAGCAGTGGCCCGCAGCGGCGTGAATAGCGGCACGATCAACGCCACCGCAGCGACCAGACTGGTAATGATGAGAAGACCAACGAATAAGCGCGTTTTCACGATAGTTCCTCGCTGCATGATGGCTCGGTGGATGATGAATGGTTCCAACTATGACTCTAACACAGGTCGGTACGCAAGTAACAAGCGCGACAGGAGCAGCGCGGTGTTCCACGCATCATCCACGCCGCGATGGTGGCGACCGTTTAATGGAATATCGAGCAGTTTCAGCGCGCGCTTCAAGCCGATCTCGTGCGTCAGACCGTGCATCAGCGCCAACAGGTTTTTCACGTTGATGTGCGTGGCGTTGAACGGATAGCGGATGTTGCGCTCGGCGCATTGGCGCTCGAACTGCCGCCGGTCGTAGTTGCCGTAGCTGGCCCACACGCGGTCGTGCGAC
>CBEVZO010000468.1:0-3958 GCA_965554365.1 uncultured Anaerolineae bacterium | reverse complement strand
CCCCTCTTTCTCCGCCTGCGGGGAAAGGGGGGCTGGGGGGAATAGGGGCTAACATACGCCAATCACGTTATTTTGTAGTCCTACCCCGTGTCCTATTCTGCTTTTCAAGCGTGCATTACTCGTCAGGAATCAAATCATCGAGCATGGCAACTGCCGCCTTGGGGGTGCGATCCGCGCGCCAGAGTCCGTAAAAATCGCGGGCATCGCCAGAATCATCGCACACCACCACCGCGCACGTCGGATCGTGCGGCGCATCAAGCATAGTCCACACCAGCCACCCCGCTAATTGATCCGCCTCACTCGCGCGGATGAGATCGGCGACGATTTGCGCCTGCCCCTCCTCGCGCGCGGCCAACGAACTCGCACCGCACGCCACCAGCAGCACCGGCTTATCTGTCAGCGCCCGCAGCCCCGCCACACGCTCGCGCAGCGTCGTCACCGCGCCAAAATGCTGCACGCTCACGACATCCACCGAAGCAAACGTCCCCGCCGTATCCGCCGCCCACCCCGCCGTGACCGGATGATACGGATCGATCTGATGCACCGCCGCCGCCGTGCGCGAGAGCCAATCCAACACGCCTTCACGCGTGAACGTGCCCCCTTGCGCCGGGTCGTAATCCGCGTCGCCAGAATCACGCAAATCCCACAGCGCGATCACAGGCTCGGCGCGGTAACGTGTGACGATGTAGGCGGTTTGCGCGGGCATGTCGCCGGGATGCGTATACAGCGGTTGGTGGGCCTGATCAGTCGTGTGATGCAGCACGGGGATCAGCCGCAGATCGTAGGCCCCTGCCAACCGGATCAGCGCGTCCAGGTGAACCACCGCCGCAGGGTTAGGAATCGCGCCGTGCCCCAGACAGGTAAACAGCGGCCCGTAATCGATGAACACACGCACCGCATTAACGCCCACCGCATTCAACCGCGCGAAATCCCGATCCAACGTGCCCAGATCGACACCGAACAGTCCCCCCTCCGGCTGGTAATTCACGCCGCGCATAACGAAGCGCTCCCAGTTCAGGCTGAGATCAGCACCGCGCACGGCCACAAATGCCCCGGTTCCTGGTGTATACACAGGCACAGCGCGCAGCAGATCAGCGATCTCAGCGTCCGTGCAAGCGTAAGCGTTGGCGGGTGGGTTGAACAGCGCATACCCTGCCGGAGTCGCCGTCGCCGAGAGCGCATCAGCCCCCGAAACCGCCGTCGGGATCGCGGTGATCGCCTGCAAATCGCGGTCGCGTGTGCGTGGCGCGGAATCCGGGGCGCACGCCGCCAATAACAGCATCACCACTCCGATCAATACGCACAAAGTTCGCATCTGTGCTATGGTTCCTTTACTCGACAGAGCCTCATAGCAAGTGTAGCCCAAACGAAGGAAAACACCATGTGCATCCGCCGAACCTTGGCCCCCGCCCTGCTGTTAATCGCGCTGCTGCTACCATTAGCAACATCGCCCTTGCACGCGCAAAATGATCCCGCTGGCTGGCGGCTGACCGAAGCGCGCGACGTGTACGACGAGTTGATCGCCCACGTCCTCGCCACGTATCCCGAATACGCGCCCGCCGAAGGTCAACGCGCCCGCCCCAGGTGGGACATGCTGACGCTGGCCCCCGATGGATCGCAGATCGTCGCCTGGGGATGCTTTCGACGCACCGACCTCACCGACCTCACCGACGAGAGCGTATACGATAGTGTCCTGTGCCGCTTCGATCTCGACAGCGACGACCAGCAGTGTGTGGTGATCGAACGTGAGGATTTGCTGATTCGCCCCACACTAGCCAATACGGCATGGTCCCCAGACAGCACGCAGATCGCGCTGACCGACAATTTTTTCGATTTGGCCCACGATGGCGACATCCTGCTGTTGGACGTGGAAACGCTCTCGTTTACCAATCTCACAGACGACGGCTACAACGGCTACATAGGATACGGGTTTATGGACGACGCCCCCGCCAGCCTGAACGTGGATGTCGTGCCGATCTGGTCGCCACAGGGCGATCTGTACTTTTTCCGCATTCAACAAGACGGCGACAACTTGACTAATGCACTCTACCGGCTGGTGGGCGCAGCAGGCGAACCGGAACTAGTCATGGAGTTTCTGGGCGACATCAGAACCCTTAACGTCCCTACCGTAGACTTCACCGCGCTTTCGCCGGACGGCAACACGTTGGCAATGATCCCCGAAAGCTACGGGGCGCCCTTCACGCAAGGACTAATGTTGCTTGATCTAACCACGCCGACGGTGGCGGAGTGGATCGTACCGCAGGCCATGCAGCCAGAACTCGCCCCCTGGAGTACACTCGACGATATTATGTTCGACGAATCGCCGCTGCTCCCGCGTCATGTGCTGTGGAGCGGCGACGAGCAGCGGGTGATCGTGTGCAGCACCAAGATATGGGGCGACCCGCTGAACGTTGACGCGATCCAACCGCTGTCGATTGACCTCGCCACCGGAACCGTCACGCCGCTGGTGGATTACACGCAGTTCGCCAATGCCGATGCAGTACACGAAGACCCTGCCGCGCTGCCGGGTATGGGCATCCTGGCCCCAGATGGTCTCTCGTTATTCTATGTGTCGCGTTTCCAGCATGACGAACAGACGATTTTTGCCGTGCCGGTCTCATTTGACGCGCCGCCCGTCGCTATAGGCACGCTGCCAGACGATGTGTACCCCGAAATACAGCGTCGCTCCGATTCCGGCTATCTCACGCAGGCAACCAGCAACGGACGCGCGCTGTATGGCACGGTCTTGCTGACGTTTGAGCAATAACACCACGCCGCTGCACACATAAAAAACGCTGGTTCTAACGTTTTGCATTGGTTTTGATGCAGTGACGGATCAGCCCCTCCCCCAACGCGAACTGGTTCGCGCCCCCTCCCCGCAAGCGGAGAGGGGGAAACAGGTGTCTGCTTTCCATCAGCACAGTGCAATGGAGAAGCGATTTAGAGGCAGCGTATATGCGACCAACTCAATCCGTTAGAAGCAGGAAAATTCGTAGCGGGGGCCAGATTTTTGCTAAAAGCTAACTGCTAATCGCCAATCGCTGCTTGTTCAAATCCGCTTCACATCACGTACAGTGCGGTCGGAGTCCACGTTGCCCGTATTCAACGTGCCCGCCGGTTCAAACAGCATAATGTGGCATTCGTCTTCCGCGACCGGGCAATGTTCCACGCCGCGCGGGATAATGATCATCTCACCTGCTTCAACCCACTGATCGCCATCACGCAGCCGCATCAACATCCGGCCCTTGACCACCAGAAATAGCTCGTCTTCGTCCTCGTGGTGATGCCACACAAACTCGCCTTTGATCTTCGCGAGCTTGACCACGTTCCCGTTCAGTTCGCCCGTCACGCGCGGACTCCAATACTCGTCGATCAGCGCGAATTTCGCCGCCAGGTTAATCGGTTCCGGCATGGTGTTCTCCTTCTCGCATCGTTTCGCCCTTGGTTGCAACAGAGACTAAGTAATCGGTGAATAATTCCAATGCTTTGTCGTGCGGAATACCTAAACATGAAGCGACATGGATTATCACTGCGACCCAAACACCTTGCTGTCGTTCAAAATCGATTTCCACCGGATCGTCATCTCTTCGCGGGACAGTTACATTGTTTGTGAGACATACCGGCAACCCAGTTTGCCGTACCATTTCCAACCAACTCGGAGAATCAATTATAGGTATTGTACGCCATACGTTCTCAGCGGAAGCACGAAACCACAATCTTGAGCATTGTGCCGAGTCCTCAATCGCAGCCAAGAAGAAACGTGTCAAAATTGCACACGTGATGAGAGCCTCTCCAAGATCAGCAAATTCTGCGAAGCTTAAGTCTGTAAAGCCTGGGAATGGAGACTCATAACGATCTACAATAAGCCCCTCTGTAATTGAAAGAATCTCCGAGGTCATTAGTCCGGAATGTGTCAAGGGACTGCAACAACTCAGCTAAAAAGATTAAGGAAGATTTG
>CBEVZO010000467.1:0-3965 GCA_965554365.1 uncultured Anaerolineae bacterium | reverse complement strand
GATGTGCTCACCGAGTGCCTTCTGCAGCACCTCGTCCTGTTCGAGTTCGTCGAGCGCTTCTTCCAGTGTGCCGGGCAGCGTATCCACACCGTGCGTTTTGCGTTCTTCGTCCGACCAGTGATACACGTCATCCGAAACCGAGGGCGGCGGTGTCATGCCTTCTTCGATACCGTGCAGACCGGCTTCTATCATCACCGCAAATGCGAGATAGGGGTTGGTGCTGGGGTCCGGACAACGCAACTCGACGCGCGTACTCTGTTCGCGCCCTGGTGAGTGGCGTGGGACACGGATCAGTGCCGAGCGGTTGCGCTGCGCCCAGCAGACGTAGACCGGGGCTTCGTAGCCGGGGGTCAGGCGTTTGTAGCTGTTGACGGTTGGCGCGACCACAGAGGCTAACGCGCGGGCGTGGAGCAACTGCCCGGCGACGAACTGGCGTGCGGTCTCGGACAGGGCGAACTCGCCGTCGGGATCGTACATCTTGGTTTCGCCCGTATCGAGATCGACCAGGCTTTGGTGGACGTGCATACCGCTACCGTTGACTCCAAAGATTGGTTTGGGCATGAAAGTTGCGAACAGCCCATGCTTGGCGGCGACGCCCTTCACCGTGTACTTGAAGGTCACGGCGTTGTCGGCGGAGTGCAGGGCGTCGGAGTACCGGAAGTCGATTTCGTGCTGGCCGATAGCGACCTCGTGATGACTCATTTCCACATGAATCCGCAGGGCCATCAAAGCCTGCACAATGTCGCTGCGAACGCGCTGCGCTTCGTCACCGGGCGAGAAGTCGAAGTAGCCACCCACATCATGCGGCACGGCATCCGTGCCATTTTCGCGGAACAGGAAGAATTCGAGTTCGGGACCGGTGTTGACGCCAAACCCTAGTTCTTCCGCGTGAGCGATGGCGCGTTTCAGCGCATAGCGTGGATCACCGGCAAAGGGGGACGCATCGGGGCTATGCACATCGCAGATGATGCGCGCCCGCAGGGCGCCGTTGCGCGTCCAGGGCAGGATGCGGTATGTGATCGGGTCAGGACGCAGGAACATATCAGATTCTTGGATGCGCGCGAAACCCTGGATTGAAGAGCCGTCGAACCAGATGTCCCGTTGCAGGGCTTCTTCAAGGTGGCCGCCGGGAATTGTGACGCTTTTGGTCGTGCCCAAGATGTCCGTAAATTGCAGATCAATGAACCGCACATTTTCGGTCTTAGTGATTTCGAGGATTTCGAGTGCTTTGTCGTCCATCTGATACGTTTCTCCCGTTTCAATCAGTGCGAATACGATGAGATTATAGCGGGGGGCAGGCGTGTGATCCAATGATTCTTTTGGCAAATTGCATAAAGAAAAACACCGGACAAATGGCGTTTTCATGCGCATTATCCCGCATATTTGTTGAATTTTGTGCAGGTTGCACAAGTTATTTGACGCTACCCAGATATGCAGCTAGATTTGCGGCGCTGTTCAGAGCGCGGCGCTGCGTTTTGCGGTTGATACGTTTGATCAGTCCGCTCAACACATCTTTGGGGCCGATCTCGACAAAGGTCGTGACGCCCTGCTCTAGCATATACTGCACTGATTCGGTCCAGCGCACAGTGGACGTAAGCTGCGCGCCGAGTTCAGCCCGGATGTCGGCGGTACTGGCAAGTGGCGCGGCGCTGACATTGCCGATGATGGAAATCATGGGCGTGTCAAATGCTGTGGCGTCTACCGTTTGCTGGAAGTCGGCTGTCACGGACTGCATCAGCGGCGAATGGGCGGCGATGCTCACGGTTAGCGGCAGGGCGCGTTTTGCGCCACGCTCTGGGGCGAGTGCTAGCGCGGTGCCAATGGCGGTCTTTGTACCGGAAATGACGATCTGACCGGGGCAGTTATCGTTGGCAAGGACCAATGTTTCGCCGGTCTGTTCGCTGACCTCGGCGCACAGCGCGCGGACAGCATCGGTGTCTAGCCCCAGGAGCGCAGCCATTGCACCGGGGCTGTGTTGGCCTGCGGCGTTCATCAGGCGACCACGCTCGCGCACCAATTGCACGCCCGCTTCAAAACTGAGCGCACCGGCAGCGGTCAGCGCGGTGAGTTCGCCCAGGCTGTGCCCTGCGACATACGCCGGTTGACTATCGTCGCCCAGCGCATCCTGGAGCGCGCGCAAAACAGCGATGCCCATGACATACAGCGCGGGTTGGGTATTGAGCGTGTCATTCAGTGCCTCAGCGGGGCCATTGAAACACATCTCGCTCAAGGCAAAGCCGAGAATCTCATCCGCTTGTTGGAATACGGCAGCGGCGGCGGGAAACTCAGACGCGATATCGGCTCCCATGCTGACTTCCTGCGCGCCTTGTCCGGGGAACACAAATGCGGTCGTGGTCCAGTCGATCATCGTGGTGTCCTTTCTTGTGGGTTATATGCTGTGTGGTGAGGATTGCTGCGCGTAGTTGTGGCGTTGAAGGTTGAGTGAGGAGCAATGCAAAGAGCCGCGTCCGTCGCAACGGCACACGGCCCTATCGCATTTCCGTTCATGTACGCGCTGCTTATTCTTCGTCTTCGTCGATGGGCAGCACTTCACGACCATTGTACGATCCACACGCGGGGCAAACCTGGTGCGCGGGTTTGTATTCGCCACAGTCATCACAGACGACCAAGTGCTGCAGAGACAGGTGATCGTGTGCGCGACGTTTGTTACGACGCGTCTTAGAAACTTTTCGCTTGGGCAGCGGACCCATTCTAAATTCTCCTTAGCCATTCCGTTGTCACGGCAAGCACCGGACAGCGCAAAATTATAAAGCAGGCGTCCCGTGCCTGTCAATAGTCGGACCGGAGCCGCCGCGTGTTTCAGTCTTCATTTGTGCTGTTGGGAACAGCCGGACTGGTGGCGGCATCCACTGTGATATCTTCGGTCACAGTCGGTGCGTCCGGTTTTTCCTGCGTAGTGGTGGCTTCCGCTTCGAATTGCTGCGGGATCGCTGCAATCTCAGCCGCCGCCTGATCATATACTGCTTGCATCCGTGCCTCGCTGGCCGCGCGTTGTTCCACGATCTGGGCCATGCCGTTGCGCACTACTGTGAGGTTGCGGATCAACTGGTCTTCCAATTCATTCAGCACTTGTAGCACATAATCGTCAGCATCAGCGCGAACGCCTTCCGCTTCTTTGCGCGCCTGATCGATGATGTTGCTGGCGCGATTCTGGGCGGTCTGCACGATAGCGTCGCGTGTGGTGAGCTTGTCGCTCTTATCCTGGGCCACGCTGGTAATGCGCTCCGCTTCTTCTCTAGCCTGCGCCAACACACGGTCGCGTTGGTTGATCAAGCGTGACGCTTTTTCGATCTGTTCCGGGACCGAAATGCGCATTTGATCAATGATTTCGAGTGCGCGTTCTTCGTCGATCAGCGTGAACTTGCTGAACGGAACGTGCCGCCCCTCATCGATTAAATCTTCCAACCGGTCTACTAAGTGCTGAATATCCATCGTTTGCTCCCGTTCCGACTACCCATTCAGTCGTGTAGACTGACCATATAAGAGGTTGTTGAGCCTTGTGCCTGGAGTTCATCAAAGCGCTTACGCAGGGCCGTGACTACATGCGGCGGGGCCATCGTCGTCACATCACCGCCCAGCGAGGCGATCTCGCGGATCGTGCTGGAACTGATGTGCAGATGCTCCTCGGAAGATATGAAGTTCACAATCTCAATCTCCGGGGCCAGCCGGCGGTTGGCGAGTGCCATGCGGAATTCCAATTCAAAATCCGAAAACACCCGCAGCCCGCGCACGATAGCCTGCGCACCAACTTCTCGTGCATAGTCTACAGTCAATGTGTTATATGTCGCAACTTTGAATCGAGGCTCGTCTTCGATTGCGTCACGTACCAACGCTACGCGTTCTTCACCGGAGAACAGTTTCGGTTTGCCGGGATGCATGTAGATGGCGATGATCACTTCGTCAAACATGCGCAGCGCCCGTCGCGCGATATCAATGTGACCGTG
>CBEVZO010000466.1:0-3966 GCA_965554365.1 uncultured Anaerolineae bacterium | reverse complement strand
GATGCAGGCGCAGTTCAAGATCGGCAACAGTTATTTCCTGCCCGCCGAGGGTGCGGCAGAACTCACCGACGAACTGCCGACCTATCAGGCGCTCACCGAGCGTATGGGGAGCGGCCCGCGTGCCTGGGACCCCAACGATTTGCTGCTGGTTCCGTTGCACGGCGGTGGCGGGCATTTGCTCGGTATCCTCAGCGTGGATGAACCGCGCGGGGGTCGCCGCCCAGACCTCGCCACAGTCGAGGCGCTGGAGATTTTCGCGAATCAGGCTGCATTCAGTATTGAGAACTATCGCCTCGTGTCGCGTATCCGTGAAGAAGCGGAAGCGACACGGCGCGAGCGTGACCGTCTGGCGCAGTTGCACCTTGTCGCCAGTCAGGTCCAGGCCGCCGAAGATGTCCCGGCCCGTTTGCAGATTGTGGCGGACGGGATTCGCGAGGCGGGTTGGAACCATGTGACTATCACCCTGCGCGACGAACATCTCGAACCGACCGCGCTGATCCAGTCTGGCTATACGCCCGAAGAAGCGCTGTTGCTCTCGGACGACATAGAGCCGGGTACAGTCTGGACTGCGTGGATCAACGATCTGGAATTCCACGCGCGCAAGCTGGGCGCGGGCTTCTACATGCGCTACGACGATGCCTGGGTGCAGGAGCATATTTTGCGGGGCCGGGAGATCGAGCCATCCGAAGTAGAAGACGGCGTATGGCATCCGCAGGACATTTTGTATTACCCGCTGGTCGGGCAGCAGTCGCAGCGTATCATCGGCATCATCTCGATGAATTCGCCTACCGATGGGCTTGTGCCCACTGCGGCGGCGCTGCAACCGTTTGAGTTGTTCGCGGCGCAGGCGGCTGCCGCCATCGAAACGACGCGGCTGTATCAGGAAACTGTGCGCGCGGCGGAGCAGGAACAGCGCATCAACGAAGTGATGGAGGCGGTGTCTGCCGCGATCCGTCCTTCCGAGGTGATCGAGGCCGTCGGGCGTGGGTTGCAGCAGATGGTCCCGTTCACGCGCATGTCGGTCGCGCTCTATGACGCGGAACACCGCCGCTTCGACATCTTACGTGCCGAGATCGCGCTCGATGGGTCAGTCACGGTGGGCGCGGACGAACCTATATCCTCCGAAGTGACCGCGCTGGGCATGGTCTATCAGTCCGGCAAATCACAGCTTTACAACCTCGTGGAAGAAGAGACTTCGCGCGAGATGCTCAAAGACCTGAATGCGTGGTACGCGTCCGGCGAACGCAGCACCTTGATCGTGCCCATGGCGGCAGGTGGTAAAGTGATCGGCGCGTTGCATCTGGGCAGTGAATTGTCGAATGCCTTCGGCTATCAGGAAATTACCGAATTAATCCAGCGCCTTGCCAACCTCTCGGCAGTGGCGCTCGAAAACGCGCGGTTGTTCCAGCAAGCGCGCAACCGTGCGGCGGTCCTCGACGCGCAGGCGCAACGGCTGGGCATGGTTAACCGCATCTCGACGCGGCTCGTAGAATCGCTGGACCCGACCGAGATTTACCAGATTGCGTTGAATGAACTGCAAAGCGCGCTCGGCGCACAGTTCAGTGGGCTGGTGATCTTCGAGTCGGAGACGACGGGGCGTTTGGTCGCGGGGACGCGCGAAGGCGATCTCGAAAAGGCGCGGGTGCAGTTTTCGCTGACTGACAACCAGTCGATTGATTACGTCAGAGAGCATCACAAGCCGTTGGCCTCTGAAGATGTGATGCACGACGAGCGGTTTAAAGCGGTGTGGCACACGCTGAAACAGCGCGGCACGGTGTCGCTGCTGATTGTGCCGCTGATTGTGGCGGATGAAGTGATCGGCACGATTGGTCTGGACTGGATTGAGCCGCACAGCTTCACCAACGCGGAACTCGAATTGGCGGAGACTATCGCCTCGCAGGTGTCGGTGGCGCTGGAAAAAGCAAATCTGCTGACACAGGCGGAGCAGCGTGCCCGCGAACTCAACCGGCAGGCGCTGCGTCTCGCTGCGCTGAATGAGATGTCTACACGGCTCGCGGAGCTGTTCATTCCCGAAGAAATCTATAGCACGGTGCTGGATGCGATGCAGGCCGCGTTGGGGATGGATTACGGCGGCTTGATGTTGATCAACCGGCGTGCCAACGAGTCGCGGTTGGTGCTCAGCACGCACCCGGCGGACGATCCGCTGCCTGATATCCGCGTGCCGGTAGAGGGCAATCCTATCGCCGAAGCGATCATGGCGACGCATCGCCCCATTGTCGCGGGGAACATTCCCGAAGACCCGCGCTTCATCAATATGCACGATCTGCAAGAGGCGCGTGGTACACGGGCCATGATGATTGTGCCGTTGATCGTGGGCGAAGAAGTGATCGGCACGATTGGCCTGGACTCCAAGACGACGCGCGACTTCACCGACGCGGAAATTGAGTTGGCGATGACGGCGGCAAACCAGGCGTCGGTAGCGATTGAAAAGTCGCGGCTCTTTACCGAAACGCAGGATCGTGCGGTCGAACTCGATGCTCAGGCGCGCCGCATGGCGCGTGTGAATCAGGTCTCGACGCAGTTGGCCGAGACGCTCGACCCCGATCAGATTTACTACGTCGTCCTCACCGAACTGCAAGACGCGCTCGGCGTTGACTTCGCGGGGCTGGTGCTGTTTGAGGGCGAGGACATCGGACGCTTGGTCAAGGATACGCATCCTGATGATGAGGGCGAGCGTACGATTCCCTTGAAGGGCAATCGCTCGATTGAGATTGTGCGCGAAACGCGTAAATCACTGGCTTCTGGCGATGTGCGCCGCGATAAGAAGTTTGAACCGGTGCGGGAGATGTTACGAGAGCGTGGTACGCGCGCCTTGCTCATCGTGCCGTTGATCGTGGGTGAAGAAGTGATCGGCACGATTGGCCTGGACTCCAAGCGCCGCCGCAAATTCACCGACGCGGAAATCGAACTCGCGGAGACTATCGCAGCGCAGACGTCACTGGCGATTGAAAAAGCGCGCCTCTACAGCGAAACGCTCGGTCTCACGATCTTCAACCAGGCGGTCGTGGAATCGATCCAGCAGGGTATCGTCCTGCTGGACCAGGATTTGAACGTCCGCCGGATCAACCGCTTCATGAACGAGCGTTACGGCTGGGATGACAGCGCCAACGAGCAACCATTGTTCAGCTACCGCCCCGTTTACGCCGATTTCCTGCGCGAGCCGATGGCGGTGGCGCTGGGGATGGGTGATCCGCAGGTGCAGTACGAAGTGATGCGCCAGGACGAAAGCGGGCAGCCTTCCATCCGCAACTACTACGTTTATCCGCTGCGTGAGGGTCCACAGGTGACGGGTATTGTGTTGCTGCTCGAAGATGTCTCCGAGCGCGCCCGCCTGGAACGAGACCTTGAAGCACGCGCGGTGCAGATGGCTGCGCTCACCGAGGTGTCGGGGCAGATTACCTCGACGCTGGAACCGGATCAGGTGATCAACGTGATCCTTGACGCGCTGGGCCGCGTGATCCAATATGATGGCGTGTCGCTGTGGCTGCGGTCAGCCGACTCGGAAGAACTGGTGATTGCCGCTGCGCGTGGTTATGCCGATGACGACGCGACCGGCGTCGATGAACTGCTCGGCCTGACGGTTGATGTCTCGTACAGTCCGTTATTTGGCGAGATGTCCGCGCAGGGTAAAGTGATCAATGTGGGTGATGTGAGTGCCGGTGATCCGCGCTTCCCCTATGGCAGCGCCGCTGTGTATAAAAACTGGCTCGGCGCGCCGCTGACCAGTCGTGGCGAGGTGGTGGGTGTGATCGCGCTGGAAAAACGCGAACCCGGCCATTACAACGAACTCCACGAGCAGTTGGCGCTTACATTTGCGAATCAGGCGGCGGTGGCGTTGTATAACGCGCAACTCTTCGCCGAAACACGCTCCCGCGCTCAGGAACTCGACGAACAGGCGCAGCGGTTGGCGCTGCTCAACCGTGTGTCGCTGGCGTTGGCCCAAAC
>CBEVZO010000465.1:0-3969 GCA_965554365.1 uncultured Anaerolineae bacterium | reverse complement strand
GTTGAGCGACGACGGCATGACGGCCTCCGGTTACCTCAACGGCCCCGCAGTGGTGCAGGCTGTTGAATTCTATCGCGACGCTGCGCATGTCTATCACATCGCCCCGACTGTTGCAGCTCTGGACGCGCAGCCCGGTGTTGATCTGTTCGGCAGTGGTCAGGTCGCCATCTACGGTCCGCGCGGCCCCTGGCACCTCACCAGCTACGCCGAGAACCCCGACATCAACTTCGCAATAGTACCGATGCCGGCGGGTGACGCGGGTCGTTACAGTGTGATCTGCTGGGCCGGTTTCGCCGTTAATCGCGGCACCGAGCACCCGCAGGAAGCCTACGAGTTGGTGAAATACCTCGCCACCGTCGGGCAGAACACTTATGTTGAGTGGGCGCTGTCGGCGCACCTTGAAGCCAACGCAGCCGCAGGCTATGCGGAAGACGAGTTGTGGGGCCAGTTTGTGACCGAAATCGACTACCTGCACCCGTTGGACGACATGAAGACCAACGATTTCGCCGAGTGCATTGAAGCGCCGATGAAGAACCTGCTGGCCTCGGTGCAAGCCGAAGCCGGTATGGACATGGACATTCAGGCCGAGATGGACACCATCGCAGCCGCCGCCGACGAATGTCTGGCACAGTAATTCGCCTAATAAACGATTGACTGTGTACCTCTATCCCTCCCTTTCACAGGGGGGGATAGACCTTGTAAGGGCGAGGAGAGATCAACTCATGCTCAAGATCAGCAACCCCGTAACTGCATGGAAACAGATGCAGCCTAACGCCAAACAGGAAGCTGTCTCGTTTTACATTTGGATTATGCCCTGGTTCCTCGGTTTTTTGATTTGGCGCGCCTGGCCGATGTTGGACTCACTCTATCTGGCGTTTACCGATTACCGGCTACTGAATGCCCCGAACTTTACGGGCCTCGATAATATTGAAAAACTGATCAACGATGAGCAGTTCTGGCAGAGTCTAAAAGTTACTGTGTTGTACGTGGCCGGGACGGTTCCCGTCGGCACGGCACTCGCGTTGGGCACTGCGATGCTGCTCGCGCAAAAACTAAAAGGCGTCAATTTCTGGCGCACGATATACTTCATGCCTTCCGTTGTGGCGGGTGTCACGGTCGCGGTGATGTGGTCGTTTATTTTTAATCCCAAGTTCGGGTTGCTCAACATTGGCCTGGAACAGATTGGAATTGACGGTCCGGCCTGGCTCGCCAGTGAAAAGTGGGCTTTGCCCGCGATTATCATTATGGGTTGGTGGACACGCATCGGAACCCAAATGGTGATCTACCTGGCGGGAATCAAAGGTATTCCTCAGGTGTTGTATGAAGCGGCAGAAATTGACGGCGCTGGCGCGTGGGCCAAGTTTGCCAACGTCACTGTGCCGATGCTCAGCCCGACGATTTTGTTTAACGTCATTATCGAACTGATTGGCGCGTTCAATGTTGTTGATCCGGCGCTTGTGCTTACCGACGGTGGTCCGAACAACGCCACACGGCTATATGTGTTCAATCTGTATGAGACCGCGTTTGAGTTCAGCCGGATGGGGTACGCGTCATTGCTGGCTTGGGTCTTGTTTATCCTTGTCATGGTGATGACCATACTCACGCTGCAAATCTCTAAACGCCGCGTGTATTACGAAACCGAGGTGTAGGCGCATGGCAACTGCTCCTAAAAGACCACGTAAATTCTATATCTCGCAGCCCGTGCGCACGGCTGTCCGGTTGTTTTTCAGCTACGGGCTGCTGGCGTTTGGTGCGCTGTTTATGTTGTTCCCCGTGTTTTGGATGGTGACGTCCGCGCTCAAACCCGAATGGCAAATTTTCATTCGCCCGCCCATCTGGTTCCCGCAGTATTGGGAGAAAATCGAGGGTGGGGAGACAGTGGCGCAGATCAATTTGTGGGAAGCCGATCACCCTGATAATGGCGATCCCATTGAGGTGATTGAGTTGGGCACGCGCGGTTATGGCCCTATGATCGCGCTCGATCAACTCACCGATCTCTACGTTGTGCCGCAAGGAGAAGTGAGCGGTAGCGCGTATCAGAAGACGATCAATGGCGCGACGGTCAATATCCGCAGGTGGAACGATCAAGAAGTAGTCCCGGTCTATGACGACAAGCGCGGCACGTTCCTCGTCATCCTGGCGGCGGACCTGGAAGATCAAGTGGTGGTGATGTCGCT
This sequence comes from uncultured Anaerolineae bacterium, assembly GCA_965554365.1. GTDB lineage: Bacteria > Chloroflexota > Anaerolineae > Aggregatilineales > Aggregatilineaceae > CAYRNY01. The sequence goes on along the minus strand of CBEVZO010000465.1, from coordinate 1,792 downwards.
TTCCTCTGGCGAGCGCGGCGATTTGCGGTTGGATAATATGCGGCCTCAAACGCGTATCCTCACAGGGGACGACGGGGAGACGACCGAAATGCTGGTCTTGTTCCCGACATTCAAGCTCACTACCGTGCTTAATTCCGGTGCTGCCGCACATACACAGTTGGTGTATGCTGATCAACTCAGTTCCTTTGAGATACTGCCGCTGGATCGAACCAAAGCGAAACAGTATACACTTGAAGGCGGCGACTCCGGCGCACGTTATGTGCTGATCGCTGAGGCGGATTGGCGTCCCACGATGCGGATCGAGTTGCTGGAAAAACATGCCTTCACTGTTAACGAAGTGGACTTGACGCTGGCGGATGCGCCGCTGGTTGTCAATCAGGCTGTTTTCCCGATGGGAACCTATACCGATGACGTGGGCAACACTCAAGAAGTTGCGGTGATCTTGCAGCGAGACATCAACGAAGACCGCACGGTGCTGGTCATGCCTATCGAGCAGCTGGACAATGTGCATCTAGCGCCGTCCTCGTCGTTGCTGCGCCCGTTCCCCGAAACGATTGATCGGACTTCCGTCCGCGTCAAAGACTTCACCCGGCCCACCGTGCGCGAAGAAAGCATTGACTTCGATCTGTTGGGTGATAACGTTGGTATTCTGGGTGAGCGTCAGGAAATGGCGTTGATCATTCCGGCGGACGCGATTGATCTTGCGTTCGACGAGAAAGAAAATAACGTTGAGCGTAAAACGCACCTCAGTTTACGGTGGAGCAACTTTGGCGACGCCATGTCACGCGAGTTGGGCGGGGCCACCTTTGTGACGTTCATCAAGAACTCGGTGATCGTGGTGTTGTTGGGCATCCTCGGTCATTTGCTGTCCTGCACGCTGGTGGCGTATGCTTTCGCTCGTATGCGTGCGCCGGGCCGTGAGCTACTGTTCGGCTTGGTGTTGTCCACAATGATGCTGCCGGAAGCGGTAACATTGATTCCCACGTATCTCATCTTCCGTGATCTGAACTGGATCGATACGCTTATGCCACTGTTCATTCGCGACTGGTTCGGGAACGCGCTGCTGATCTTCCTGCTGCGCCAGTTCTTTTCCACGATCCCGATTGAGCTAGACGAGGCGGCGCGCATTGATGGCGCTAACCGGTTCCAGGTGTTTACGCGGATCATGTTGCCGCTGATGACGCCTGCGTTGGCGACAGTGACGATCTTCACGTTTTTGTGGCGCTGGAACGACCTGTTCCACGCTAAAATCTTCCTGAACAGCCCGAAGAATTACACGGTGGCGATTGGCTTGAGTCAGTTTGTTGGCGCGTATGAAGCAGAATTCAATCTGTTGATGTCTGCGGCAACAGTGGCTATGCTGCCCACTGTGTTGTTGTTCTTCTTTGCACAGCGGTTCTTCATTGAAGGTATCTCCATGACCGGGTTGAAGGGATAGGCATCGTTATGTCGCGAGTCGTTACAGCCAACCGTGCGCGTTCTCGTTCTCAAGACTCTGCACCAGGCGCGTTGTCGCTTTCTCGTGTGGCGTTGGCGATGTTGTTGCTCGCCGGGACGGGCCTCATGTTTCAGGTCGCCCTGACGCGCGTGTTTTCGTTGATGTTCCAGTACCACTATGTGTTTTTGGTGGTGTCACTGGCAACCCTGGGCTTGGGATTGGGGGCGGCGTTAGGTTGGTTTAACGCGAAGAATCAGGTGTCGGCGGCGAGTGGACGCGATATCGTGTTCTCGACGCTGGCACTTGTGTTGCTGTTTCCGATTATCGCGTGGTTGCTCTCTATCATGCATGTGT
>CBEVZO010000464.1:0-3998 GCA_965554365.1 uncultured Anaerolineae bacterium | reverse complement strand
CACCACGTCGGCGAGGGCTTCCACGTCGCTGATCTTCCAGTCGGTTTCTTGCGCGATGGTGATTTTGGCGGCGTCGGAGAGAATCAGGTGCGTTTCGATGGGCCGGTCTGCCACGCGCCCTTCGCGCAGCGCTTGCAACAGCCGGATGCCGTAAATCGCGCCGCTTGCGCCGGACAGACCAACGATGAGACGTTGCGGTTGGGCGGTCATGCGTGCGTCGCAGTCCGCGCGCTAGCCATCCACGCCGACCATGACGTTCGACGCTTTGATTACCGCGTACGCCGCCTTGCCGACCTCCAGCCCCAACCGTTCCGCCGACGACTTGGTGATGATCGAAACCACTTCGATCCCGCCGGACAATTCGATCACGACTTCGGTGTTCACCGCGCCAACGGTGATCTGCTTGATTGTGCCCTGTAGCGTATTGCGTGCGCTGGTCTGCATGAGGTGTTACCCCTAATTTTGTATCTGCGGAAAATGGCGCATGAAAATGCGCAAACAGGTTATAGCAAATTTCGTGAGGGAGTGGAAGATGTAAAAGATAGGCGCACCGTGCAATGTGCCGGTGGTGGTTTTCACACCCTCACGCACCCAGAATCGTGCGAATCCAGGGCCGGCGCTGCTCCACATCAAGCAGGTGCGCGCGTAGTTCATGCGCCGCATTATCCACCGGCGCAAACCAGATACCGGTCGCCTCGATTTTGCTGAACGCCGCTTCCCATTCGTCCCGGTGTTCGTCAGACTCCATGCCCGGATTCAGCAAACGAAACTCATCCTCAAACATGGCGCGGTGCTGCTCAAAGGCGGCAGTCGGTTCAAACGCGCAGTCCAGCCAGGGAAAACCCCAGGCATAGGATGTCAGGCGACCTAACAATACGTCGCCACGCCGCAGTTCCCATTGAGTAATGTCGTCGCTCATCGTGTCCCTCAAAATCCGATCATCTGCGGCCAGCGGAATGTGATGTATTTTTCTGGCCCCAGTGTACGGCCATTGTACCGAACATGAACCGTTTATACCCCACCTGCGCTAATCCCGCATCACGCATCAGCGCCGCGAGTTCCTCTGCCGTCTTGAAGCCGAGCGTGCTTTCCGGCAGATATTCATATGCGTCCGCCTGCCCGGTGATCCAGCGGCCCAGCGTGGGAATCACATACTTCAAGTGTAGCTGAATAAACGGGCGCAGCAGGTTTTGCGGCGGCGGTGTGGTGTCCAGTGTGACCAGCCAGCCGCCCGGTTTCAGCACGCGCACCTGCTCCGTCAACGCACGGGGAATATCTGTCACATTGCGAAACAGGTAGCCGCTCATCACCGCGTCAAAACTGTGGGCGGTGTAGGGGAGGTGCAACGTATCCGCGCCCTGCCACGCCAGCGGACGCGCGTCCGGCGCGGGGCGTGTCTGTTCGCGCTGCTGCCCAACGCGCATCATCGGCAGCGTGAAATCCGCTGCTACCACGCGCAGATCACGCACTTGCCGCTGCGCTTCAAACGCAATATCGCCTGTGCCGGTAGCGATATCCAGCAGCCACGCGCCGGGAGTCAAGTGCGCCCGTTGTACTACAAACCGCCGCCAGCGTTGGTCCTGCCCGAAGGTCATCAGGCGGTTCATCACGTCATAGCGCCACGCGATGCGCCCAAACATATGCTGCACATACGCGGCGTGGTCCGTTCTGGGAGGTGCTTGAGTCATACGTATAAGTTGCCTTCTCAGGGGTACGTTGAGCCTGTGAGTCGATTCTACCAGAATTCATATGTTCTGCCTTCCCGTGTACAGGGAAACGGTACGGTGACGCACGTTTCCTGATTGGCTCTAATCTGGTATATTCTATGCAACTTCCGTCTGACGGAGGTCTACTATACAGAGTGGTTGATTTTTAGAGGAGAGTTTCAACATGAAGCGTATGATTTCGTTGTTGCTAGTTCTGCTGCTGGCGCTCGGCGCGGTGAATATCGCGATGGCCCAGGATGGCGAGGATGACATGGAAGCCCCTGAACTGATCCCGTGCGATGACTACGATCTGAGCGATCTGAGCATCGGCGCGGTAACAGACGTGGGCAAAATCAACGATAAGAGCTTTAATCAGACTATTTGGGAAGGCGTATTGGCGGCTGAACTGTGCGGCGCGACGGTGGACTACATCGAAACGCAAGACGCAGCGGATTATGCTGACAATATTGCCGAGTTCGCCGAGAGCGATTACGACATCATCGCAACTTTCGGCTTCGCGCTCGGTACGGCGACAGCTGAGGCTGCGGCCCTGTATCCCGACATCCTGTTCATTGGTGTGGACCAGTGGCAGGGCGAACCGATTGACAACGTCGTGGGCCTGCTCTTCAACGAAGATCACAGCGGCTATCTGGCCGGTGTGCTGGCAGCACGTCTGACCGAAACCGGCACCATCGCGGCTGTGCTGGGCACGGACCAGGTTCCGCCTGTGGTGGCCTTCAAGGAAGGTTTCGAACTCGGCGCGTTGGCGACCAACCCGGACATCAACGTTATCGCCACTTACCACCCGGGCGCGATTGACCAGGCGTTCACCGACCCCGAATGGGGTGCGGCGACGGCAGCTCAAATGATCGATCAGAACGCTGACGTGATCTTCGCGGCGGGCGGGCTGACCGGCAATGGTGGCCTGATCGAAGTAGCGAACGCAGTGGGCGACGATGGTCCTCCGCCGTACTGCATCGGTGTGGATACCGATCAGTGGCGCGGTGTTCCCGAAGCCCACCCATGCCTCGTTTCCAGCGCGATGAAGCGGTTGGACAAAGGTATCGCCGATCTCATCATGGCCTATATTGACGATGAAATCGTACCGGGCAACTTCTTCGGTGACGCGGCGCTGGCTCCGTTCCATGACTTTGACGAGATTTTGCCGGACGAGGTCAAGGAAGAACTGGAAGAGATCCGCCTCGGCCTGCTGGACGGTACAGTCGAGACTGGCTACGGCATGTAATGCCCCTGCGCGTTAGCGCATAGCACGACGCAACACATAAGAGACCGGGTGCAGACCGCGCCCGGTCTTTTTGCGTTTTGCGATTGTCGATTTTCATCGACAATTTTTGACAAGTACTTAATATTGATCTGGTGTATGCTAGGGATATAGATCAAATTTGTGGAGTGAATTGTGTCTCTGGAGGACTACATGATTGAGTGGGATGATTCCTTTGAAACAAGCGTGCCGGAAATCGATGCGCAGCACCGCAAGCTGATCGACAAATACAACGAATTCTACACCGCGATCATCAATGGCGCAGGCCGGGAAACCGCCGGTGAGATGCTGGACTTTCTCCAGTTTTATGCGGTCTGGCACTTCGAAAAAGAAGAAGCCTGCATGGATGAATACCAATGCCCCATTGCTGCCGTCAACAAAAAGGCCCACGCGGAGTTCCTGAGCAAGTTCACCCAGTTCTATGAGCAGTGGCAAACCAGGGTCATGGATTATGACCTGATGCTGGACACGTATCTCGAACTCGGCAGTTGGATCGAAAACCACATCCGCCGGGTGGATACGCAGATTCGCCCGTGCATACACCGATAATCGGGGTGCAGCACAGCCGAAGAATCGCATAACAAGTCGGGATCGCGCGATCCCGGCTTGTGTGTGTACAGCAGATCTACCGATGCCCTTCCGGCCACAGGCCCAGGGTCTGCCGCAGGATCGCGAGTTCCCCGGTGTGGTAGGCGTTGTGATCCGCCACCACCAGAATCTCACGCAGGATATTGTGCTGCGGCGCGTGCGGCAGCGGCGCGGCGAGGTCCGTCGCCGGGTCTTCGACAAGCGCCACCAGCGCATTGAGGTCCGCGCGGAACTGGTCCAACGTGCGTTCCCAACCCGCGACATCGGTAGTCGCATCCTGTGCGGGCCAGTAATCGGCGGGCCAGGCGGGAGCCGTATACGCACTGTTGCGGATGTAGTCGAGAATGGCCCATTGCGCGAGGCGGATATGTTCCAGCAGATGCCAGAACGAGTACGGCGTGTTGGGCGGTTTGGTATTGATG
>CBEVZO010000463.1:0-4010 GCA_965554365.1 uncultured Anaerolineae bacterium | reverse complement strand
GTATGAGTGTACCCACCAGCATTCTCGAAAAAGTACACTTCGTGCGCCAGGACCTTGACACGCTCAAAGGGCGCATCGCCGGCGAAACCACCGAAATCGACCAACTCCGCGCTGTAGCCGAAACAACGCGCCTCATCGCCTCCTCACTGGACCCTGATCAAGTTCTAGAAGGTGTGATCGACACGGCTATCGCGCTTATTGGTGCGGAACGCGGCTACATCGTGCTGCGCGATTCGCTGACCGGCGAACTACGCTTGCGCGTCGCGCGCGACTACCAACGTCACACGTTAGACGCCGAACGCTTCGCGGGCAGCCGCACGATCATGTTAGAAACCGCCGAAAGCGGTCAGCCCAGGATCGAAAATGACGCGATGTCGAACGAGCGCTTTGATCCTAACATCAGCATCGTCCAACAAGCCCTGCGCTCGATCATTTGTGTACCGCTGATCTACAAAGATCAGGTCACCGGCGTGGTATATGCCGATAACCGGCAGTTCGCCAACCTGTTCGGCCAGCGAGAATGTGATTTGCTGGTGGCCTTCGCCAATCAAGCCGCCGTTGCTATCGAGAATGCACGGCTGTTTGCGCGCGTGCGGCGGGCGTTGGTTGAGATCACCGAAATGAAGGACTTGATGGACAATGTGCTGGCCTCCATTGGCAGCGGGGTTATCATCACCGACAAACAACACACCATCATGATCTACAATCAGGCCGCCGAGAGAATCCTGGGCGTGCCACACGTCGAAGCAGTAAACCAACCGCTGCAAGACGTGCTGCCGGGATTGTTCACCGGCTTCGATGAGTTGGTCGCCGCCGTTCACGCAGGTGATCGCCAACGCGTCATCGAGATTGAGCCGGTGCTGCCTGAACGTGGCGCGGTGAATCTGAGCCTCAAACTGTCGCCGCTGTATAACGCAGAGGGTGAGATCGACGGTATGGCACTGGTGGTTGATGATCTGACAGAGATCAAGAAACGCGAAGCCACGTTGACAGTGGTACGCGCCTACTTGCCCTGGGTCGATAAGATCGAGACAGTCGATGCGTATGGCTTGAGTGGCGACGAACGCGAGGTGTCCGTCATCTTCGCCGATGTGCGCGGCTTTACCACGTTCAGCGAACGTCTCGATCCAGAACAGTTAATGACCGTCATCAGCAAATACTTGACGGTTAGCTCAGACGCGATCCAACTGTACGAGGGGATTATCGACAAATACATGGGCGACGCAGTGGTGGGTTTGTTCAACACGCAGTTGAACCCCCAACGCGCCGATCAGGAAGATCACGCGGTCCGCGCCGTGCGTGCGGCACTCTCAATGTCCTATGACGTGCAGGCGTTGCACGAAGTGCTGCCGCCCGATCACTGTCTATTTTATGGCATCGGGATCGATACCGGTCGAGCGATGCTCGGCAATGTAGGCAGTCCCAGTCGTAAGGAGTTCACCGCTATCGGCGTGCCGTTCAACTTCGCGAAACTGCTGCAAGAAAACGCGCAGGCCGGGGAAATCATCATCAGCGAAGACACATACCAACACGTGCAACACGTCTTTGTCACCGAGCCGCTGCAACCACGCAAAACCAAAGACTATCCCGGATTCAACGTCATGTACCGCGTAACAGACATCAAGCGCCGCACGTAGCTACACTTTCGTACACCGCATCACCCACCGCGAAAAACGGAACTTGTGTCCGCCTGCGGTGTTGTTTGTTCTGTGTAGGCCAACGCCTAATGTTAGACACGCGTTTACACTTTTCGAGCTAACAGGGTATAGTTGTCGCACAAATGCACTTCACTTTCATAGAACACAATACACTTGGGAGGCACATATTATGAATCGCAAAATGCTAGGGGGCGTGTTGCTCGTCCTGGGACTAGCCCTGATCGCGATCGGGTTGGTCGTCATGTTCGTGATCGTGCCGGGGATGAAGCAGTTCCCGGATGATGTAGACACCACGCGCAACTATAATGGGACGATGCCTGTCTTGTTGAACCCAGCGACATTCGAGTTCATGACTGACCTCAGCGTAGACCTCGAACGCCACTTTGAAACCGAGGAAGTGGATGGCGACATCGCCTTGGTACTCGAAGTGCAAACACTTAGCATGGGGGGACAACCTCTGTCAGCCCCCGTCGTCAAGCGCCATGTGATTGACCGCAAGACGATGGAATTTGTCGAGGATTATTCGGGCGACTGGACAGCCCTTGAAGGCTTCGTCCCGCGTGGTGGATTGGTCCTCGGCTGGCCGATTGACGCTGAGAAAGAAGATTACGACGGGTGGAGCGACGACTATCAGACCAAAGTCTTGCTCGAATATGTTGACACCCGTGACCACCCCCGCGCAGAGATCGAAACCTACTACTTCACTTCTTCGAGTGGCCCGCTGCCCATTAATCCGCTGGCTGTCGCGGCGATGGGTCTGCCCGCTGAACTGACACAAGCACAAATCGCGGCACTGCTGGGCGGGATGGAAGACGTCACAGAGGAAATGGCGCTGGGGTTGCCCTTGGCGCTTCAGGCAGCACAATGGCCGGACCCTGTGCCGCTGTCCTACGTCTATGAATACACCGGCGAATACTGGATCGAGCCGACCACTGGCGTGATGATCGACACACACAAGATCGAGATTCGCAAAGTAGGTTTCTCAGACGAACTGATGACATCGCTCGCTACCGTACTCGCAGCCCTGCCTGAGGGTATGGTTGATCCCGCCGCGTTGGGCGAAATGCTGCCCATACCCGTCTTCTACCTGGATTACCAGGCGACTGACGAAAGCGTACAGGACGCGAAAGATGACGCGTTGGACGCCAAAGATCAACTGCAACTCTTCGGCACAACAATGCCCGTCGGACTCATCGTGATCGGGCTGGTGCTGGGCATCGCGGGTGCGTTCCTGTTCATGCAGAAGCAAGAAGCAGCATAAACACCGCGAGACACAAACAATAAATACACAAAGCCCGGTGAGCTGTGCAGATCGCCGGGCTTCTGTTATCTCACAACAAATTGCTTCATTGCACAGCAAACGTATCCACCGGGACCACAAACGGCTCGAACGCATTATGCATGTGGTAGATCACCAATTTCACCTCCACTTGACCAAGAGGCATCTCAGGCGGAACCCACAACACAAAACGGCTGAAGATGAGACTATCTGGCAGCCAGTTCTCTTGTCCAAAAGAAGGGCCGGCGGGCGGCTGGTCAAACTGTATATAGAAATTACCCGCCGCATCATACAACCGCATACTCACACGCATATCCGGTTGCACTTCCAGACCACGCTGCCACCAGGTGTGAATCACTAGCGTGCCATAGTGCGGCAGCGGCCCCTCATTCAACACATAGCCCCCATAAAATACCGGCCCCCCCAGCGGCGTCTGGACAATGGGTTGGAGTGCAGCCACACGCCCTGCTGCACTGCGCGGCGTGTCATGCAACCGGTACAAGCTCAGCGAAACATCGCCAAACCCGTAGACTCCTTCCAACGGCTGTGGCTCGCCGATCAATTCCAACACACCGCCGACAAGGTTCTGTGGGTCCATAATGTACCCCTGCCACGACAGCACCCACACACGCCGCGCGTTATGCTCCTCCATGAGCCGGTCTAAAGCGCTTATTGCCTCGTCAAAGAACAAAAAACGCTTGACATCGGTCACTTTCTCCGGCGGCAGGCCAATCCAGGGAACATCAATCGCGTAATACTCCGCCGTAGTGAACAACGTACCATCCCGCAGCACCAACACGTCGCCAGGTTCCGCATGAGCATCCGCACAAGCAGACGCTTCACGCAAATAGCTGTTGTAGGTGGGGTGCAAGGCCACACGACCAGGCAGCCAGATCAGCGCAACCACCCCCACAGCCATAAGCCAATGCAGCCTGCGCACACGGTCCAACGCGCCCACACCCAGCCCGATCACCAACGCCGCGCCAATCCACACGGGCCAACCATGCCGTCCAGAGAGCTTGGACTGGATGCCGTACACCATCGTCAAAAGACCCACCAACGGCACGAGCAAC